>JBCBYE010000384.1:0-4781 GCA_039816075.1 Pseudomonadota bacterium
GACGACGTCGTCGATTTTCAGCTTGTCCAGCAGGGGCACGGTGAAGACCACGATCACGCCGCCGATGGCGCCGATGATGGTGGCCATGCCCAGCGACGGGGTCAGCGGCTCGGCCGTGATGGAGACCAGACCGGCGAGCGCGCCGTTCAGCACCATCGTCAGGTCGACCTTGCCGTAGACCACCTGCGTCAGGATCAGCGCCGCGATGGCGCCGCCGGCCGCGGCGGTGTTGGTGTTGGCGAAGATGCGGGAGACGTCGGCCACGTCGCCGACCGAGCCCATCGCCAGCTGAGAGCCGCCGTTGAAGCCGAACCAGCCGAGCCACAGGATGAACGTGCCCAGCGTCGCCAGCGGCAGGTTCGAGCCCGGCATCGGGTTCACCCGGCCGTCCTTGTACTTGCCCAGACGCGGCCCGAGGATGATGGCCCCTGCCAGCGCGGCCCAGCCGCCGACCGAGTGCACGACCGTCGAGCCGGCGAAGTCCAGAAAGCCCCACTGGCTGTCCAGGAAGCCGCCGCCCCACTTCCACGAAGCCTGAATCGGGTAGATCAGGCCGGTCAGAACGATGGTGAAGATCAGGAACGGCCACAGCTTGATGCGCTCGGCCAGCACGCCCGAGACGATCGAGGCGGTCGCGGCGCAGAACATCAGCTGGAAGATGTAGTCCGAGCCGGTGGAGGCGTAGCCGATGTCGTCCGCCGCATCGGCGGTGACGCCGACGGCTTCCATCACCGCGACGCCGAACGCGCCCAGGTAGCCGCCGGTCTCGTCCGAGCCGATGGACCAGGCGCCCAGCGGGTACATCAGGTTGTAGCCGATGATGTAGTAGGCGATCGCGGCGAAGCTGAAGAGGCCCATGTTCTTGGTCAGCTGCATGGCGACGTTCTTCTGACGCACCAGGCCGGCCTCGAGCATGGCGAAGCCGGCGGCCATGAACATCACCAGAAAGCCGCCGACGAGGAACAGCAGGCTGTTGAAGACGAAGACGGAGTGCGCGGGCACTTCCGCCGAGGAATCCTGCGCCAACGCGGGCGCGGCGAGAAAGCCGGCCGCGAGCGCGGCGAGGCCCGCCGATTTCAGGAGGGTCTTGGTCATGTCTCTCATGTCCTCTCTGTCGTTTGATTGGCTCCGGCGCAAAGCGCTCAGAGCGCGTCCTCGCCCGTCTCGCCGGTGCGGACCCTGAGGGCCTGCTCCACGTCGAGGACGAAAATCTTGCCGTCGCCGATCTTTCCGGTCTTGGCGGTGGAGGCGATGGTCTCGACCGTCTTTTCCACGGCGCCGTCGGGCACGACGATCTCAAGCTTGATCTTGGGCACGAAGTTCACGACGTACTCGGCGCCGCGATAGATCTCGGTGTGGCCGGACTGCCGTCCATAACCCTTCACCTCCGAGACCATGAGGCCCTGCACGCCCGCGGACGTGAGCGCCTCGCGCACCTCCTCGAGCTTGAAGGGTTTGATGACCGCGATGATGAGTTTCATTCCCTGTCCCCTTTTCGGGCGTTCCTGGTTGGCATCGCCAAGAGCTATTCAAGCGCCGTGCCAAGTTCGACTCGAAGGCGGGGATTTCCCGCCGCCGCGCCGCACGGGCAGGCCCGGATCGCGGCCCGCGCCCGGCCGCGGGCCGCGCCGGCCGGCGGCGACGCCGCAGGCGCCCGAGGCAGGCGCCTGAAAAATAGGCGCCTGCCTCTTGTGCAGACGTGCAACGGGTTGCCGCGGCAGGGCCGCGCCCCCTCCACAAAACGGCCATGGCGCAGTAAGACGTAAGGGCTGACGCCGACGACAGAGCAGACGGTCCGCAACAGGGCCGAACGAAAGGCAAGCGCAGCGTGACGGGACGACAGCGAACGGGGCGGCGCCGCGCGGCGCCGAAATCCGCGCCGGCGAAACCTTCGCCGCGCGCCAAAGGCGCGTCCGCCGCCGGGGGCGGCAAAACGTCGTCCGCCCGAGGACATGGCGCAGCGCGCCGCCGCAAGGCGGTCGGCGGCGGCTGGCTCGACCGCATGGTGCGCGCCGTCGTGATGTTCGTCCTGCGCTGGACCTGGTTCCTCGGCTCTCGCCTGGCGCTGGGCTGCGGGCTGGTGCTCGCCTGCGCCACCGGCTGGTTCTACCTGCAGCTGCCCCCGGCGTCGGACCTGCTGGACGGGCGCGCGCGCGGCTCCGTCACCCTGCTGGACCGGCACGGCGAGGTCTTCGCCTGGCGCGGGGAGCAGTTCGGCGGCGCCCTGCGCGCGGCCGAGGTCTCGCCGCACCTGGTGCATGCCGTCGTGGCGACGGAGGATCGGCGCTTCTGGTCCCATTGGGGCATCGACCCCATCGGCCTCGCCCGCGCCATGGCCGCCAACCTGCGCGTCGGTCGGCTGGTGCAAGGCGGCTCCACCCTGACGCAGCAGACGGCCAAGAACGTCTTTCTAACCCATGAGCGCAGCCTGGAGCGCAAGCTCAAGGAACTGCCGATGGCCCTCGCCATGGAGATGAAATACTCCAAGGACGAGATCCTCTCCATCTACCTCAACCGCGTCTATCTGGGCGCCGGCGCCTACGGGTTCGAGGCGGCGGCGCAGCGCTATTTCGGGCGCAGCGCGCGCGAGGCGAGCCCGGCCGAGGCGGCCATGCTGGCCGGCCTGCTCAAGGCCCCGTCGCGCTACGCGCCCACCTCGAACCTGGCGGACGCCCAGGGCCGGGCCGGCGTCATCGTCGGCCTCATGCAGGCGCAGGGCTTTCTGACCGCCGAACAGGCCGACCGCGCGCGGCGGCGGCCCGCGCGCCTGTCGCGCGCCGCCGCCGCCCGCGCCGGCGGCGCCTATGCCGACTGGGTGATGGAGGCCGGCCCCGCCTGGCTGACGCGCGAGACGACCGAGGACGTGGTCATCGCGACCACCTTCGACCCGCGCCTGCAGCGCGCGGCCGAAGAGGCGCTGGCGCAAGTGTTTTCCGAACGCGTGCGCGAGGGGTCCAAGGCGCAGGCGGCCATGGTGGTCATGGACCCCGACGGCGCCGTGCGCGCCATCGTCGGGGGCCGCGCCGGGGCCGCCCACGGCGCCGGCGCCTTCAACCGCGCCACCCAGGCCAAACGGCAGACCGGCAGCGCCTTCAAGCCCATCGTCTACGCCGCGGCGCTGGAGAGCGGCCTCGGGCCGAACGACGTCCTTCAGGACGCGCCCCTGACCCTCAAGGGCTGGTCGCCGCGAAATTACGGGGGCGAGTTCCAGGGCCCGGTCACGCTGACCGAGGCGCTGGCGCAATCGATCAACACCGTCGCCGTCCGCGCGGCCCGGCGCACGGGCCTGCCGCGGGTGCGCGACACCGCCCGGGCGCTGGGCGTCACGTCGCCGCTGGCGCCGGGCCCGGCCGTGGCGCTCGGCACGTCCGAGGCGACGCTGCTGGAGACCACGGGCGTCTACGCCGCCCTCGCCGCCGGCGGATTGCGCGCCGCGCCCTGGGGCATCCGCCGCGTGGCCCTGCGCGGCGAGGCCGACGCGCCCCTGATGGTCCATGGCGGGGCCGAGGCGCAGCGCGCCGTTTCCGCCGCCACGGCCGCGCGCCTGACCGCCATGATGCAGGAGGTGATCCGCAGCGGGACCGGCCGTCGCGCCGCGCTGCCCGACGGGCGCGAGGCGGCGGGCAAGACGGGCACCACCCAGGCCGCGCGCGACGCCTGGTTCGTGGGCTTCACCGCCGACCACGTGGCCGGCGTCTGGATGGGCTACGACGACAACACGCCCCTGACCGGGGTCACCGGCGGCGGCCTGCCCGCGGAAATCTGGCGCGAGGCCATGGCCCGCATTCACGCCGATCTTCCCCTTCGCCGCCTTGACACAGACGCGCCTGAAGGGCCAAGCAGCCTCGTCGCCACCTCGCCTTCGGGCGAGAGGACGCGCACGGGCGGCAGCGTGATCGACGCCCTCGTGGCCAGCGTCACGGGATTGATCGAGGGCGCCGACGACGCGCCGGCCCAGGACGGATCCTGGGCCCGCGACGACGAACGCATAGACCGGTGACGCGGCGGCGGACGGGCCCGCCTCCGGCGAGGGACCCACGGGGAGGAGCGGAGCGATGGACAACATGCCCCGGGCGGTCTCCGGCCCCCGCGTTTCGCGCCGCGACAAGCGCCGCAACCGGCGCCGCAAATCCTCGTCTCGCCCGCTCTTCTCCATCGCTCATGCGCTGGTGGCGATTCAGCTGGCCCTGGTCGGCGTCTTCGTCTTCGCGGTGGCGCAAGGCCTGCAGCAGGGCGCCAACCTGACGCTGCCCAGCGCCCAGGTGGAAAACGAGATCGATCTGGCGCTGCCCGGCGCCGCGCCCGTGGCGCCCAGCCGCGGGCATGGCCTGCTGCAATACGCGGTCTGGCTCTACCTCGCCGGCACGCCGCTCATCTTCGCGCTGCTGCGCGGCACGATGTGGCGGCGCGTGGCGCAGGGCGCGAAATACCTGGTCTTCACCTGCATGATGGCCTGGTGCGTGGTCATCATGGTGATCCTGGTGACCTCCTCGACCAACTGACGGCGCCGGCCCGGCGCCGGGGCCGCGCCGCCCCTCAGGCGAACCGCACCCGCTGCAGCCGGGCGCCGTGGCGGCGCAGCCAGTCGCGGCTGTCGCGCCAGTCTGGGTCCAGCCGGTCCACCAGCGCCCAGAACCGCGGGCCGTGGTTCATCTCCCGCAGATGCGCCGCCTCATGCGCGGCCACGTAGTCCAGCACCTCGGGCGGGGCCATCACCAGCCGCCAGGAAAAGCTCAGCGCCCCCGCCGCGCTGCACGAGCCCCAGCGCGATCGCGTGTCGC
>JBCBYE010000219.1:0-6808 GCA_039816075.1 Pseudomonadota bacterium
CAGACCCGCGCCGAGGCCGATGGGCAGGCCGATCGGCGCCACCAGGACGGGACCCTCCGTCCGCACGATCAGCGTCTCGCCCCCCGCCAGACCGATGTGGAACTCGACCGAGCGCAGCGCGGAGACGAGCCCGAGGCCGAACGGCCCGAGCCGCGCCTCGGCCAGCACGGTCAGGGGACGTGGAGCCAGCGCCTCGCGATAGGCGTTCATGCGCTCGGCCGAGACGAGTTCGCCCCCCGGCGCGAGGCGCACCGACGAGGGCGTTGGCGAGAGCGTTGGCGAGGGCGTCGGCGAGAGCGTTGGCGGGGCCGGCGGCGCGGGCGCGGTCCACACGGCGAATTCCGGCGTTCGCGCGGACGCCATCAGACGGTCGCGCTGCGCCGGCCCGGCACGCTCCACCAGCTCGGTCAGCGCGGCGAGGCGCAAGGGGGAGGGCAGCACCGCCGAGGCCGCCGGTCCACGCGCCAGGAACATCGCGGCGATGAAGGTCAGCCAGGCCGCCAGCAGCGCCACGACGATGATGAGCCCGACGCGGCCCGACAGGCTCGGCCGTCCGATCACGGGGCGGGAGTGACGACGGGGGTGAAGAGGTAGCCGCCGTTGCGCACGGTGCTGATGAGCTCGGCCCCGCGGCCGTCCGCCGCCAGCTTGCGCCGCAGGCGGGAGACGAGCATGTCGACGGTGCGGTCGAACGGCTCGGCCCCGCGCCCGCGCAGTCGATCGAGAATGTGATCGCGCGACAGCACCCGGCGCGGCCGTTCCACGAAGCAGGCGAGCAGATCGAACTCTCCGCTGGTCAGAGGCGCCGGCGCGCCTGCGGCATCCACGAGGCTGCGCGCGTCCAGATCGATCACGAAACCGTCGAAGGCGAAGCGGCGCGCGGGGACGGCGCGGCCGGCGGCCTCTTCGATCCGGCGCAGCACCGCGCGGATGCGGGCCAGCAGCTCCCGCGGGCCGAAGGGCTTGGCGAGGTAGTCGTCGGCGCCCAGCTCCAGCCCCACGACGCGGTCGATCTCGTCGCTTTTGGCGGTGAGCATGAGGATGGCGGGGCCGCCGGCGACGCGCAGTCGGCGGCAGATCGAAAGGCCGTCCTCGCCCGGCAGCATGAGGTCGAGCACCACCAGGTCGGGCCGCCGGCGGGCGATCGCGGCGTCCATCTCCGCCCCATCGGCGGCCTGCCGCACCTCCAGCCCCTCGCGCGAGAGGTAGTCGGCCAGCAGGCGTCGGATTTCCGGGTCGTCGTCCACGACGAGGATCTGGGGGCGCGGCTCGCTCATGTCGTCAGGGTCGGCCCGCGGGCGGCGTCGGGCAAGCCTCGGCGGGCGCGACGTTACGAACCGTTACGCGCCGGCGACGCAGCGATACGCGCCGTTTCGGGCCATCCATGGCGTCGCCGCGCCGAGCATGTATGTGCAACGAAGGCTGGCGCGGTGCGTCGCCTTGGTTTCGCCGACAAGGATCCTCTCATGCCGCGCGCCCTTCTCCTCGCCGCCCTTTTCGCCGCGCCCGCCGCGTTCCACGCCGATGCCGCCCTCGCCCAGACGGACGAGCGCGAGACCGCGGTCGAGAACTTTCGCCAGGCCGATGCCGACGGCGACGGAGCGTTGACGCTGAGCGAATTCACCAACCTGATCGACCTCAATGCCGAGGACGAACTGGGTCGCGCGCGCCTGATCAAGCGCAGCGGGCGGTACCGGATGGCGTTCGGGCGGCTGGACGCCGACGGCGACGCGCGCGTCACGCCGGAGGAGATCGCCGCGGTCGCCGGCGGGTCCTGAGGCCCGGGCCTCGCCGCCGCCGCGGTCCGCGCCGTCCAAGAGGGGACCGAGACATGAGTTTTCCGCGCGGCGCGCTGATCGCGCCTCCGATCCTGCTGGGCGTCGCCCTGCTGTGGTTCGCCGACGCCAATCGCCCGCCGCCCGACACCGCGGCGCTGGAGGAGCGGCGCACGCCTGCCGCCTTCGTCGTCGCGACGCCGCGCCGCTTCACGCCGTCCGTCTCCGGCTTCGGCGCGGTGGCGCCGGCGCGGGTGTGGAGCGCGGTGGCCCAGGTGTCCGGCCGGGTGGCGGAGATCCATCCCGACTTCGTGCGCGGCGGCTTCGTGCCCGAAGGCCAGGTGCTGATCCGCATTTCGGCGGAGGATTACGAACTGGCCGTGGCGCGGGCCGAGGCGGACATCCGCAGCGCCGAGGCGCGGATCGAGGAGATGGAGATCTCCGCCCAGACGACCCAGGCCTCGCTGGCCATCGAGCAGGAGGCGCTGGCGCTGGCCGAGCGGGACCTGGCGCGGGTGAGCGACCTTGAGCGGCGCGGCGCCGTGTCCAGCGCGACGGTCGAGGATCAGGAGAGGGACGTGCTGGCGCAGCGCGCCAAGGTGGCGAGCCTGCAGAGCACGCTGCAGATGGCGCCGGCGCAGCTCGAGGCGCTGGAGCAGGCGGCCGAGGTCTCGCGCGCGGCCAAGCGCACGGCGGAGCTGGACCTGGAGCGCACGGAGATCGCCGCGCCCTTTCCCGCCCGCGTCGCCGCGGCGGATGTGGAGGTGAGCCAGTTCGTCGGGGTCGGCGCGGTCATGGGCGCCCTCGACGGCGCCGAGGCGGCGGAGATCGACGTGCAGATGGCCCCGCGGCTGATGGCGGCGCTGGGCCGCTTCGCCATGACCGGCGGCGGCGGCGGGTTCGGCGGGGTCGGCGCAGGGGCGACGTTCGCCGACGCCGGCGCCGCCCTGACCGCCCGGGTCGGCCTGGGCGTCGAGGGCGCCGATGCGGCCTGGCCGGCGCAGGTGGCGCGCATCTCGGACGCGGTGGACCCCGAAACCCGCTCCATCGGCGTGATCGTCCGCGTGGCCGATCCCTATGCCGGCGCCGTGCCGGGCGAGCGTCCGCCGCTGATCAAGGGCATGTTCGTGCGGGTGACCCTCTCCGCCCCGCCGGTCGACGGCGCGATCCTGCTGCCGCGCTCTGCGATCCGCGACGGGCGGGTGAGGATCGCGGACGCGCAGGACCGCCTCGCCTATGTGGAAGTGGAGACGTTCTTCAGCGCCGGCGGCATCGTCGTGCTGGCCGAGGGCGCGTTGCAGGAGGGCGCGCGCGTGATCGTCAGCGACCCGTCGCCCGCCATCGAGGGGCTGCTGCTGGCGCCCGAGCCCGATCCGCAGGCCGAGGCGCGCCTCGACGCGGCCGCGACGGAGGGCGCGCCATGATCCGCAGATTCGCCGCGCATCCCACCGCCGCCAACCTGCTGATGATCCTGCTGGCGGCGGTGGGCCTTTTCGCCGCGCCCAACATGGTGCGCGAGACCTTTCCGCGCCTCGCCCCGCGGGACGTGCAGATCACCGTCGCCTATCCCGGCGCCGCGCCCGAAGAGGTGTCGCGCGCCGTCTGCGGCCCGGTGGAGGACGCGCTGGACGCGGTTCAGCACGTGGACGAGGTCCGCTGCGAGGCGCTGGAGAACCGCGCGATCATCGTCGCCGCCATGCGCCAAGGGCGCGATTTCGACCGCTTCACGTCCGACGTGGAGGTGGAGGTCGCCGCCATCGACGATCTGCCCGACGCGGCCGAAGACCCGGTGATCCGCCAGCTGGGACGCATGGACCCCGTCGCCTCCGTCGCGCTGACGGCCGAGGGCGCCCACGGGCCGGCCGAGCTCAAGGCCCTGGCCGAGGACCTCAAGGCGCGCATGCTGCGCTGGGGCGGCATTCCGCGGGTGCAGGTTCAGGGCTTTTCCGACCCGCAGATCCGCATCGAGATCCCCGACGAGGCGGCTCGCGGGCTGGGTCTGAGCCTGGAGGAGATCGCCCGCGCCGTGGGCCGCCAGAACCTCGACCTGCCGCTGGGCGAGGTCGTGTCGGAAGACGGATCGACCTTGCTGCGCTTCGCGGCGGAACGCCGGGCGCTCGACGCCTTCGAGGACGTCGTGGTGGCCTCCAGCCCCGACGGCGCGGAGATACGCCTGTCGGACGTGGCGCGCATCGCCGAGGCCTTCGCCGAGCGCGAGGTCCGCACGGAGCTGAACGGCCGCCCCGCCGCGGTGCTGGCGATCAGCAAGACCTCCTCCGACGACACCCTGCGGGTGATGGAGGCCGTGCTCGCCTTCATCGAAGCGGAAACGGCGCGCCTGCCGCCGACCGTCGCGCTGACCGTGACCGGCGACGCCTCGGGCGTGCTGCAGGACCGGCTGAGCATGCTGGCGGTCAACAGCGCCCAGGGTCTGGCGCTCGTCTTCGGCGCCATGTGGCTCTTCTTCGGCCTTCGCCAGGCGGTCTGGATCGGCCTGGGCCTGCCGGTGTCGTTCCTGGGCGCGATCGCGGCCATGACCGTGCTGGGCTATTCCATCAACATGCTGACCCTGGTGGGACTGCTGATCGTCATCGGCATCCTGATGGACGACGCCATCGTCATCGCCGAGAACATCGAGACCAAGCGCGCGGAAGGGCTGAGCCCGCTTGACGCGGCGGTGGACGGAGCGCGGGAGGTGGCGCCGGGCGTGATCGCTTCCTTCGTCACGACGGCGGCCGTTTTCGGCGCGTTGGCCTTTCTGGACGGCAATCTGGGCGAGCTTCTGCGGGTGATCCCGGTCGTGATGCTTTTGGTGCTGGCGGTGTCCCTGGCGGAGGCGTTCCTGATCCTGCCGGCGCATCTGGCGCATGGGGCGCCGGCGACGCCGACACCGCCGCGACGGGCGGACCGCTGGCTCGACTCCCTGCGCCGACGCGTCGTGGGGCCGGCCGCCCGCGCCGCGGTCGCCTGGCGCTGGCTGACCCTTGGGCTGGCGATCATGGGCTTTCTGGCGTCCCTGTCGGCGGTGGCCGGCGGATGGCTGAAGTTTCAGGCCTTCCCGGAAATCGACGGCGATCAGATCGAAGCGCGGCTGGAGCTGCCGGCCGGCGCCTCGCTGGAGCGGACGGAGGCCGAGATGGCGCGGGTGCTGGCGGCGCTGGCCCGGGTGAACGCGACGCTGTCGCCGCGCAACCCGGACGGCGCGCCGCTGGTCCGCCACGTGGTGGTGACCTACGACGAGAACGCCGATGTGGGCGGGTCCGGGGCGCATCTGGCCACCGCGAAGGTGGACCTGCTGGCGGCGGAGACCCGCGGCGCCACGCTCGACGAGATCCTTGCCGCCTGGCGGGCGGAGGCGCCCCGGACGCCGGCCCTGCGGCGGCTGAACCTGACCGAGGGCACGCTCGGCCCCGCCGGCCGCGCCATCGAGCTTCGCCTGTTCCACGACGACGTGGACGTGCTCGCCGTCGCCGCGGCCGAGCTGCGCGGCTGGCTGGCGCGCTACGCCGGCGCGCGCAACATCGCCGACGATCTGGCGCCCGGCCGGCCGGAGCTGCGCCTGTCGTTGCGCGAGGGCGCCGGGGCGCTGGGCTTCGACGCCACGGCCGTGGCGGACCAGGTGCGCGCCGCCTTCCAGGGCGTCACCGCGGACGAGATCCAGCTGGGCGGCCAGACTTGGGAGGTGGACGTGCGCCTGGCCGCCGACGAGCGCGACGCGCTGAGCGATCTGGAGGATTTCCGGCTGGAAACGCCGTCGGGCTCCAGCGTGCCGCTGTCGGCCGTCGCGCGGATCGAGCGCGGACGCGGCTGGTCCGCGATCCGGCGCGTCGACGGCGTGCCGACGGTCACCGTGACCGGCGACGTCGACCCGACCCTGGGCAACGCCGACGAGATCGTGCGCGACGTCGCGGCGCGGTTTCTACCCGAGCTGACGACCCGCCATCCCGGCCTGACCGCGGGCGCGGAGGGTCAGAACGCCGCGGCATCGGAGACGCGCGGCTCCATGGCCGTAGGCATCGGCATCGGCCTGCTGGTCGTCTATCTGGCGCTCGGCCTTCAGCTGCGCAGCTATGTGGAGCCGGCGGTGGTCATGGTCATCATCCCGTTCGCACTGATCGGCGCGGTGGCGAGCCATCTGGCGCTGGGCATCGATTTGTCGCTGCCCAGCTTTCTGGGCCTGGCGTCGCTGGCGGGGATCGTGGTGAACGACTCGATCCTGTTGGTGCATTTCATCAAGGCGGCCGCGGCGCGCGGCGACGGTTCGGTGTCCGAGGCCGCGCCGCTAGCGGCGATGGCGCGGTTCCGGGCGATCCTGCTGACCTCGGTCACCACGGTGGCGGGCGTCTTGCCTCTGCTGGCCGAAACCAGCCTGCAGGCTCAGGTGCTGATCCCGCTGGTGGCCTCCATCGCCGGCGGCTTGATGTCGACGACGCTGCTGATTCTGCTGGTGGTTCCCGCGTTCTACGCGGCGCTGGACGATCTCGGCCTCGCCTCGCTCGGCACGGATCGAGCGAAGGCGGGAGACGCGCGGCGGGCCGCCTAGGCGCGGCGCGCCCGCGCGGCGCACCTGGGCGGCCCGTCGGGACGGCGGGACGCCCGAAGCGCGAAAGACCCGAGCGCCGCGCGGGTCGGCACGCCTGGGCCACGCGGTCCGACCGATCTGCACCGACGCGCTTCAACCGCGCCGCGCCGGTCCGGTCCCGGGTCCTGCGCCGCGATGCCGTCGCGTTCCGGGCCGGGGTCGAGACGCAACACGGCGGTCCGCCCCACGCGTCGCGACAGAT
This sequence comes from Pseudomonadota bacterium, assembly GCA_039816075.1. Classification (GTDB taxonomy): domain Bacteria; phylum Pseudomonadota; class Alphaproteobacteria; order Rhodobacterales; family Rhodobacteraceae; genus Albimonas. The sequence goes on from JBCBYE010000219.1 coordinate 6,560, forward strand.
CGGGCGGACGGTCTTCCCCCTCCGCCGCCGGCCCGACCTCATCCAATCATCGCGTAGAACGTCGGCGTTTCGATCGGCGCAGAAAGCTCGCGCGTCGGCACGGCAAGGCTGATAGGCTTCCCGCGGACATTCGCCGCGTCCAGCCGATCGCTTCGGTCGGTTGCGCGACGGATCCGTCGCCGCGTCGGTTTCGCGTGGTGCGAGCGTCCGGTTTCCGATGGCCGAGGGCCGCGCGCGGCGAACGACAGG
>JBCBYE010000701.1:0-2344 GCA_039816075.1 Pseudomonadota bacterium
GCCGGTGATCGGGGGCGTGCTGTCCTCGGCCTGCTCGCTGTCCAAGATCGCGGCCTTCTCGGTCAGCTTCGCGGGCCTTCTGCACGTAGATCAGATAGACGATCGCCACCAGCGCCAGGCCCCGCGCCACGCCGAAGACGAAGCCGGCGGCGCGGTCCAGCGGGCCGATGAAGCTGTCCTCCACCGCCGAGCTGATCAGCGGCGTGAAGACCGAGATCACCAGCAGAAGGCCCGCGAAGCTGACCGAGAAGGCCGCGATCTTGGACAGCGAGCAGGCCGAGGACAGCACGCCCCCGATCACCGGCGCCTCGCGCAGCAGCGGGTCCAGCCAGGGCGCGAGGTAGAGCGCCCCGAAGGCCGCCAGCACCCAGCCGCCGATGCTCAGGCTTTCTCGCACCAGACCGCGCGACCAGGCCAGCCAGCCCGACAGCAGCAGCACGGCGGCGACGACGCCGTCTGCGATGGTGAATTCCATGGGCGACCCCTCGCTCCGCGTTCGGTCCCGTCGCCGGCCGGCGGGCCTTGCGGCGCGGCCTCAGCCCCCCGGCGGGCCGAGCCGAGCGGCGAGCGCGGCGACGTCTTCGATTCTCTCGACCGTCATGCCCGAATTCGCCGGCGAGGTCGACCGCGGCTCGGCGCCCGGGCGTCGGGCCGGCGCGGCGGGGGCGAGGGCGGTGGAGAAGCCCAGCTTGGCCGCCTCGCGCAGGCGCTGATCCGCCTGCGGCGCCGGGCGCACGGCGCCGGAGAGCGAGATTTCGCCGAAGACCACCGTCTCGTCCGGCAACGGCGTCTCGGCCGCGGCGGAGAGGAGCGCGGCCGCCACGGCGAGGTCGGCCGCCGGTTCGGCGATCCTCAGCCCGCCTGCGACGTTGAGGTAGATGTCGTGGCCCGAAAGCGCGACGCCCGCCCGCGTTTCCAGCACCGCCAGAACCATGGCGAGGCGCGCGCCGTCCCAGCCGACCACCGCCCGGCGGGGAGAGCCCGGGGGCGAGGGCGCCACCAGCGCCTGGATCTCCACCAGCACGGGCCGCGTGCCCTCGACCCCCGCGAAGACCGCCGCGCCCGGCGCCGCCGCGCGTTCCGACAAAAACAGGGCGGAGGGGTTCTCCACCTGCGCCAGGCCCCGGCCGGTCATCTCGAACACCCCGATCTCGTCCGCCGGGCCGAACCGGTTTTTTACGGCGCGCAGAATGCGGAAGGGGTGGCCCCGCTCGCCTTCGAAATAGAGGACGGTGTCGACCATGTGCTCAACCACCCTTGGCCCGGCGATCTGCCCCTCCTTGGTGACATGGCCCACCAGCACCACCGAGGCGCCGCGCTGCTTGGCGAAGCGGGTCAGCTCGTGCGCCGCGGCGCGCACCTGCGCGACGGAGCCGGGGGCGGAGCCGACGGTGTCGAGCCACATGGTCTGGATCGAATCGATGATCGCCACGTCCGGCCGCTCCGCCTCCAGCGTGGTGAGGATGTCGCGCAGGTTGGTCTCGGCGGCGAGGCGCACGGGCGCCTCCTCCAGCCCCAGGCGCGCGGCGCGCATGCGCACCTGGGCCGAGGCCTCCTCCCCCGTCACGTAGACCGCCTTGGCGCCGGCGCGGCCGAAGGCGGCGGCGGCCTGCAGAAGAAGCGTGGATTTGCCGATGCCCGGATCGCCCCCGACCAGCAGGGCGGAGCTGGGCACGAGCCCGCCGCCGAGCACGCGGTCGAGCTCCGCCACGCCCGCGGGCAGACGCGGCGGCGCGGGCTCTTCGCCGCCCAGCGAGGTCAGCTCCAGGCGCTTGCCCCTGACGGCGCCCAGCGCCTGGGGACCGGCGCCCTCGGAGAGGCCGGCATCCTCCTCGAGCGAGTTCCAGGCGCCGCACGCGTCGCAGCGGCCGGACCACTTGGGATGGGTCGCGCCGCATTCGACGCAGCGGAAGGCAGGGGTCTTGCGGGCCATGGGGCGTCATCGCCGAGCGGGCGCGCGGGCGCAAGCGTCGGGTGGGCCGGATCGGGTGCGCCCCTCGGGGGGATCGACCCCCCTCGTGACGCGGCCGGCTTCGCCGGCTGGCGAACCCTCGGAGGTTTGCGCTTGGGGTTTTGGGTTTCGCCGTTCGCTGAGACGGCCCGGAGGCGGGCCTTCGCCGAGCGTGCGGCGAGTCGGCGCCCGGCGTTCAACGCCACGTCCGGCGGGGCCTCGAGGCCGAGCCGCGCTCCGCGCGGTCGCTGCGCGCCGAGGGCGCTTGCGCGCCTTGACCCTTTCGACGACCCGCCGTCTTGCCGGAGGGCGGCGACGGGTGGAAACGGGGCCTGTTGCGGACGCCGCGCCGCCCTGGAGAGACCGGCGCCCCGGACTTGATCCGGGGCCTCC
>JBCBYE010000641.1:0-2696 GCA_039816075.1 Pseudomonadota bacterium
TAAGCACTGTAGCAGCCGCCCGCCTCTCTTTCTTTCTTTTTTATTCCTCTCTATGCAAACAACAAGGCTATGGACACGCGCGGCGGTAGTGTGCTTGCCGTGACATTGACCCGCCTTGCGCGCGCGCTGCCGGCGGACAGCGGCGCCGGCGGCGCCGAGGGAGCCGGGCGGAAGGCGTCGGGCAGGCGCGCCGGCACGTAGGGCGACATGTTCGCCTCGAGCGTGGAGTCGAACGTCATGGGAATCACCGACACGTCGAAGCTGGTCTGGTTGTTCAGACTCACCTCCTCCGCGCTGTCGAAGACATCGGGCGACGTGTACACGACGCCGCAGCCGGCCGTGGCCAGAACCGCTGCCAGAAACCCGATCCGCATGCTTGCCGGTCCCTCTCGTTCCGCGTTCGATCCCCGGCTTTCCGTGCCGTGGTTGAGGTTTCGTTACCACCTCGGGCCGGAGCCGTTAAGGCGATTCCGGCCTGCCGGACGCTCCCAAGACCGAGTGTGGCGGGCGCGCACGGGGCCGCAACAGCATTAATTCGGAAATTTTCGTTGAGTTTGCGGGGATTCGACCGATACTGGAGATGTGTGGAGGGATGAGGCGTCGCGTTCGCGTGGCGCTGCAAAGTCAGCGGTCAGGCGTTTTTGCGTCGGGCGAGCGGGGTCGTGATGAAGCATTTGCAGGTCGAAGACACGTTCTATGGGGCCGACGCCGTCGCGCCGCCATCGTCCGGTCTTTACGAAACGCTCGGCAAGCGCGCGTTCGACATGGCGCTGGCGCTGCTGATCCTGCCGTTCGTCGCGGGCGCGGTGCTGGTGATTTCGGCGCTGGTCTTCATCCGCGACGGGGCCTCGCCCTTTTTCGGTCACGTGCGGGTCGGCCGCGGCGGGCGGCTGTTCCGGTGCTGGAAGGTGCGCAGCATGGTGCCGAACGCCGAGGCCAAGCTGGAAGCCTACCTCGCCGAGCATCCCGACGCCGCCGAGGAGTGGGGCGCCTATCACAAGCTGACCGACGATCCGCGGATCACGCCGGTCGGCGAGGTGCTGCGCAAGACGAGCCTGGATGAGTTGCCGCAGCTGTGGAACGTCATCAAGGGCGAGATGAGCTTCGTCGGCCCGCGTCCGGTCACGCCGGACGAGCTTGAAAAGTATGGCCCGGGTCGCAACGGCTATTGCGCCATGCGCCCCGGCATCACCGGCCTTTGGCAGGTCTCCGGCCGCAACGAAGTCACCTATGACGAGCGCGTTCAGCTCGACATGAAGTATCTGCGCGACGTGTCCTTCTGGAAAGATTTGTCGATCATCCTGCGCACCGCGCTGGTGGTCGTTCGCCCGACGGGCCGCTAAGCTCCGATCCGCGGTTCGGGCGCGGCGGGCGCCCGGCGTCGGCGGGGGGCGGGGGCGTTGCGGGTCGCCATCATCCACTACTGGCTGGTCGGGATGCGCGGCGGAGAGCGGGTGCTCGAACAGCTCTGCCTGATGTTCCCTCAGGCCGACATCTTCACCCATGTCTGCGTGCCCGAAAACATCTCTCCCCTCCTTCGTCGCCACAAGATCACCGAGAGCTTCATCGCGCGCCTGCCGGGCGGGCGGCGTCACTACCAGAAGTATCTGGGCTTCATGCCGCGCGCGCTCGAGGAGCTGGACCTGCGCGGCTACGACCTGATCCTCAGTTCCGAGAGCGGGCCTGCGAAAGGCATCCTGCCGCCGCCGGATGTGCCGCATGTCTGCTACTGCCATTCCCCCATGCGCTACCTTTGGGATCAGTATCACGCCTATGCCGAAGGGTTGGGGCGCGTGGGACGCATGGTGTTCAGCCATGTGGCGACGCGCCTGCGCGTGTGGGATGCGGTCAGCGCGGGCCGCGTGGACCACATCGTGGCGAACTCGAACTTCGTGGCGCGGCGCGTGCGGCGGGCCTGGGGACGGGAGGCGTCGGTGGTGCATCCGCCGGTGGATCTGGGCGCGTATCGGCCGGCGCCGCCGCCGGGAAGCGATGCGCCCTACCTCTTTCTGTCCGAGCTGGTGCCGTACAAGCGGGCGGATTTGGCCATCGAGGCGGCGCGGCGCCTCGGCCGGCCTTTGCGCGTCGCCGGTTCCGGGTCGGAGCTGGAGCGGCTGCGGCGCGCCGCCCCCGAGGGGGTGGAGTTTCTGGGCCGGGTCCCTGACGAGGACATGGCGGCGCTTTATCGAGACTGCAGGGCGCTGATCTTTCCGGCCATGGAGGATTTCGGGATCGTGCCGCTGGAGGCCATGGCCTCGGGCCGCGCCGTCATCGCCTATGGCAAGGGCGGTGCGCTGGACACGGTGCGCGACGGGGAGACGGGCGTCCTTTTCCACAAGCAGAGCGTAGAGGCCCTGACCGCGGCCGTGCAGCGCTTCGAGCGGGAGGTGGAGCCGCAGCTCGACCCGTCCGTGCCGGCCGCGCAGGCCGCGAGGTTCGGGGCGGAGCGGTTTCGGGCGCAGATGTGGGCGGAGATTCGCGCCGCCGCGCCCGGGTTGGACCTGCCGGAGACGCCGCCGGACGCGGGCTGATCGGCGTGGGCGGCGGAAACGAAAACGCCCCGGGCCTTCGCCCGGGGCGTTCCGCGTTCAGGCTGTGCGACCCTCAGACGTAGTCGTACTCATAGTAGGAGTACGATTCGCTCTTGAGGTCGTACTTGTTGAGGATCACGCCGGCGATCGGCACCAGCTCCGACA
>JBCBYE010000188.1:0-7427 GCA_039816075.1 Pseudomonadota bacterium
CCGCCGAAGCCGGCGGCGCGGGCGGCCCAGGCGGGGGCCACGACGCCGCTGACCTGGGCGAACTCGTTGGCCAGATAGAGAAACGCGCCCGCCCGCTCCCCGGGTCGGGAGGCGCGCGAGGGGCGCAGGCGCGGCCCGCCGGCCCCCTCCACCCGCGCGCCGCAGACCAGCGCGCGCGGCGGACCGGCGGCGAGGCGCGCCATCTGACGCGCCAGCTTCTCAGGCCGCCACTCGTCATCCGAATCGAGAAACGCCGCCCAGGCGCCCCGCGCCTCGGCCAGGCCTGCCTCGCGCGCGCCGGCCGGGCCCAGGTTGCGCGGCAGGCGCAGCAGGCGCGTGCGCGGATCGCCGGGCCGCGGCAGCGGCGGGTCGGAGGCGTCGTCGACGACGATCAGCTCCCAATCCGTGAAGGTCTGCGCCTGCACCGAGGCGATGGCGCGCGCCAGCAGCGCGCCGCGGCCGCGGCAGGGCAGGATGATGGAGACGCTCGGCTCTGTCATGGCGTGCAGCCTGCCTGCGAGGCCTTAACGAACCGTCAACCGAATTCTTCGAAAACAAGGGGACACTTCGAGGCGAAACCGCAGGAGGCGGGCATGACCGGCGTGGCGCTGATCGGGAACGAGCAGATGGGCGGCGTGCGCGCCTATACGAGGCGGCTGGAGGCGGCGCTGCGCGAGGCGCGGCCGGAGGCGACGATCGTGCGGATGGACGGCCGGGGCCCGCGGGCCTGGTCCTCGCCCCTGTGGGTGGCGGCGGCGGCGCTGCGGCTGGCGGGGCTGGCCGCGCTGGGGCGCATCGACACCGTGCACCTGATGACGACGGAGCGATTGTGCATCGCGCGCATGGCGGCGCTGGCGGCCTGGTCGCGGGCGCTGGGCCTGCGCGTCGTGCTGCATCACCACGGCGCCGATTTCGCCGTCTGGTCGGCGCGGACCGGTCCCGCCGGCCTGGCGGCGTTGCGGCTGGCGACGCGGTCGGCCCATGCGAACCTGGTTCTGGGGCGGGCATGGGAGACGCGGCTGCGTCTGCTCGCCCGCGTGCCCGAAGGTGCCGTGCGTCGCCTGCCCAACGCCCTGCCGGACCGTCCCATGCCGGAGCGTCGGCCGCGAAACGGTCCGATGCGCGTGCTGTTTCTGGGCGTGATGGTTCCGCGCAAGGGGCCCGGGCGGCTGGTGGAGGCGCTGGGCCGCCTCGCCGCCTCCGGCATGGAGGTCGAGGCCGTCTTCGCCGGCGACGGACCGGAGCGGGACGCTGTGGCGGCGAGGGCGCAGGCGCTGGGCCTGCACGCGCGCTTTCCCGGCGCAGTGGACGAGGCCGGAGCCGTCGCGCTGATGGCCTGGGCCGACGTGCTGGCGCACCCCTCGACGCGCGAGGGGCTGCCGCTGACGGTGTTGGAGGCGATGCGCGCCGGGCTGCCCTGCCTGGCGCTGCCGGCCGGCGCCATCGAGGAAACGTTGGGCGAGGACGACGGGGTGCGCCTGGTGCGCAGCCTGGAGCCTGCCGCCTGGGCCGAGGCGCTGCACCGTCTGGCCGTCGGCCGGTCGGAGGCGGCGGCGCTGGGCCTCGCCGGACGCCGGGCGTTCGAGCGGCGGTTTCGCATCGAGGCGCATGCCCGCGAGGTGATGGAGGTCTACGGCTGGCGTCGCCCCTCGCCGATCCGCCCCCGTGCGGCGGAGGCCGCGGCGTGAGGCCGGCCGAGCCCTCGTGGCGCGATCCGCGCGTGGCCGTCGCGCGCGTTCTGCGCCGGCCCGAGCCGCGGGAGGAGCCCGCGGCGCTGCAAGGCGAGGCGGCGGCGCGCTGCGCGGCGCTGACGCGGGCGGCGCAGGCGGGCGGGCCTCGCCTGGCGTGGCTGGCGGCGCCGGCGCCGCGCTCCGGCAGCAATTTCATCGAGGCGCTGGCGGCCGCCGGCGGCGGCCTCGCAACGGCGCCCCTCGGCCTGGCGGAGGCGGCGGTGCTGGCCGAAGGCGGGCGGCTGGAGGCGTTTCGCGCCGGGCTTGCCGCGCGCCATGCGTCGGCCGCGGGACTGGAGGCGGAGGCCTGGCTGGGCTTCGCCCTTGCCGGCTTCGCGCGCGCCGCCGCGGTGCGCCATGGGACGGAGGCGGTGCTGCTGAAGGATCCGCAGGCGCGGGGCCTGGCGCGGGCCGTCTGCGCGGCGCCGGAGGCGCGGCTGATCCTGGTGCTGCGCGACGGGCGGCGGGTGGTCGACAGCGCGCTGCGCACCTGGCCCAAGCGCGGACTGCGCCGCTGGCTCGGCCGAAGCCTCGCCGACCATGCGGATGAGTGGGCCCGAGGCACGGAGGCGCTGTTGGACCTGGCCGACGCGCGGCCCGAGGCGATGGCGCTGCGCTACGAGGCGGCGGCGTCGGACCCGGTGGCGGCCTCGGCCCGTCTGCGGGCGCATCTGGGTCTGCCGCGCGCGCCCGAGGCAGCGGTGGCGGCCGCGGCGGGGCGGCTTCTGGGCTCCTCTCGGCTGGCGGCGCAGGGCGGCGCCGTGGACTGGCGGCCGAGAGCCCGACCCGACGGCTACGATCCGGCGGGCCGCGAGGTGGACTGGCCGGCAAGCTGGGAGCGGACGTTCGAGCGTGTCGCCGGCGACGCCGCCCGGCGGCTGGCGGACGCGCTGCCGGCGTCCGGCGTCGCTGCGAAGAGGACGTCCCACGCCCCGGCCATGGCCGCGGAGTAGGGCCGCGACGACCGCGCGCAAGCGATCCGCGCCGCGCCGCCCCGCCCCGCCCCGAGAAGGCCCCGGATCAAGTCCGCGGCGCCGGTCTCGGGGCGAGGCGCGTCGCCCGCGACACGACCGGCCGGTCGCAAGCGGTTCGTCCGCCACGACGGCGCATCGACGAAACGGTCAAGGCGCGCCGCGACCGTCGGAGCCGGCTCGGCCTCGAGGCCCCGTCAGGCTCGGCGCTGGACGCCGGGCGTCGATTCGGCCAGCGCTCGGCGCAGGTTCGGCAAGGGCCGTCTGGGCGGACGGCGACGACGCGCTCCCCAACCAACGGCCCGAGAAGAGTTCGCCGCGCGCGGAAGCGCGGCCGCATCGCGAGGGGGCGTCGCGCCACGGACGCCGTCGGCGCGAGGCCCTCCGGGCCCACGGCGGGACGGCCGGTCAGAGCCAGTCGCGCAGGATCGGGATCAGGGGGATGTCGGCCTCGGGCATGGGGTAGTCGCGCAGGCGGGCCGGCGGGGCCCAGGCCAGTTCCTGTCCCTCGCGGCTTTGCGGCGTCCCTTCCCACTTGCGGCAGGCGTAGAGGGGCATCAGCAGGTGGAACCGCTCGTAGGCATGCGAGGCGAAGGTGAGCGGCGCGAGGCAGCTTTGCCACGTGCCGATGCCGAGCTCTTCATGCAGCTCGCGGATCAACGCGGCTTCGGGGGTTTCGCCCGGCTCGACCTTGCCGCCCGGGAACTCCCACAGGCTGGCCATGCTCTTGCCCTCGGGCCGCTGGGCCAGCAGCACGCGGCCGTCGGGGTCGATCAGGGCGCAGGCGGCGACGAGCACCAGCGGCCTGGGTCCCGCCCCGTCCGCGTCAGGAGCGGTAGTCGGCATTGATCGTCACGTAGCCGTGGGTCAGGTCGCAGGTCCAGACCGTGGCGCGGCCCTCTCCCAGGGCCAGATCGATGGTCACCTCGATCTCCGCCTTCTTCATCTCCGCGGCGCCCTGCGCTTCGCGATAGCTTTCGGCGACCCAGCCGCGTTCGGCCACCTTCACGTCGCCGAAGGAGATGGAGATCAGGTCGCGATCCGCCGGCTCGCCGGCCTTGCCGACGGCCATGACGATGCGGCCCCAGTTCGGATCCTCGCCGGCGAAGGCGGTCTTGACGAGGGGGCTGTTGGCCACCGCCAGCGCCATGCGGCGGGCGGAGGCGTCGGAGACGGCGCCGGTCACGTGCAGCGTGACGAACTTGCTCGCCCCCTCGCCGTCGCGGGCCAGCTGCTGCGACAGGTCGGACGCCGCCCGTTCCAACGCCTCGCGCAGGGGGGCGGCGCGGCTGTCGCGCAGGGTCTTGATCGGTTTGCCGCCGGCGCGGCCCGTGGCGGCCAGCAGCAGCGTGTCGGAGGTGGAGGTGTCGCCGTCCACGGTCACGCAGTTGAAGCTGCGGCCGGCGATGTCGGACAGCATCTTCTGCAGCAGCGGACGCTCCACCGCCGCGTCGGTGAACAGAAAGCCCAGCATCGTCGCCATGTCGGGCGCGATCATGCCGGAGCCCTTGCAGAGACCGGCGATGTTCACCGTCTCATCGCCCAAGGTCAGCGTCTCGCCGGCGCCCTTGGAGAAGGTGTCGGTGGTCATGATCGCGTGGGCCGCGGCGCGGGCGGCGGAGGGGGAGAGGGCGGCGGTCAGGTCCGCCAGCTTCGCCTCGATCCGCTCATGGGGCAGCGGCTCTCCGATCACGCCGGTGGAGGCCATCCAGACGCCGGATTTGGCGACGCCGGCGGTCTTGGCGACGGCGGCGGCCAGCGCCTCCACCGACCGGCGGCCGTTGTCGCCGGTGAAGGCGTTGGCGTTGCCGGCGTTGACCAGGATCGCCTGGGCGCCCTTCACGGGCGGCGCGGCGCGGCGCGCCTCGCACCACAGGACGGGCGCGGAGCGGGTGGCGGAGGTGGTGAAGACCCCGGCCACCGCCGTGCCCGGCGCCAGATGCGCCAGCATCACGTCGGCCCGGCCGCGATAGCGCACGCCGGCTTCGATCGCGGCGAAGCGGACGCCGGCGACCTCCGGCAGGTCGGGGAAGGCCGCGGGCGCCAGGGGCGAGACCGGCGGCGCGCTCTTGCCCGCGGAGGCCGGCGTCTCGGCCGGCGCCAGGGCCGCCTCCAGACCCGCAAGCTCCGCCTTGAGCGCCTGCAGGCGCGCCAACGCTTCGGCCGGGGCGGCGGGGGCCGCCGCGGCCTTGGGCTTTTTCGAGGCCTTGGCCTTCTTGGCCGGCTTGGCGGTCTTCTTCTTGTCGTCCTTGGCCATCGGCCCCTCGCGCGCGAGCAAAAGAAAAGGTCAGGGCGTCAGCAGGTCGTCCCGACGGATGCCGCCGGCGGCGGGCGGCGTTTCGGGGCGCGTGATCTCGGCGTCGCCGCGCGCGGCCTCCACCGCCGCGTCGGCCGCCTCGCTGGCCGCGGCGCGGGCGAGATCGGCGCGCACCTGCTCGAACGGCGGGATCGGCTGATCGCGCTTGCCGGTCACCAGGATCAGGTGCCAGCCGAACTGGGTCTGCACGGGCTCGGTCACCTCGCCCTCGGGCGCGGCGAAGGCGGCCTCGGCGAAGGGGGGCACCATGCGGTCCCGGGTGAACCAGCCCAGATCGCCGCCGCGGGTGCGGGTGCCGTCGGTGCCATGCTCGGCCGCGACGTCGGCGAAGGCGGCGCCGCCCACGATTTCGGCCCGGAGCGTGTCGGCCAGCTCCTTCTCGGCCACGAGAATGTGAGAGGCGCGGACCTCCTGCACCGGCTCGGCCGCCGCATAGCGCTCCTCGTAAAGGGGACGCAGCGCCTCGTCCGAGGTGGCGGCGCGCACGATGGCGCGCAGGCCCGACTCCGCCAGGTAGTTGCGGCGGTCGAGATCGGCGCGCAGCTTGGCCAGCGGCGCGTCGGCCGCGCCCGAGGCCTCGCCCCGGCGCGCCAGCAGCACCTGGTTGATCGCCTGCTGCACCAGCGCCTCGTAAAGCTGATCGTCAGGAAGGCTTTGATACTGATCCGGCAGGTTGGCCCGCATCAGGATGATCTCGCCCATCGTGATGTCCACGCCGTCGACCGTGGCGACGACGTCGGCGATGTCGGCCTGCGCCGGCTCGGCCGCAGGGGCGGGGGCGTCGCCCTGATCGGTCTGCGCCCACAGCGGCGCGGGCAGGGCGAAAGCGGCGGCGAGCGCAAGCGCGCGCGGAAGGCGGAGGGTCATGGGAGGGGCAGGCTCCGGGTCATCGGGCGGGCGGAGGCGAAACGGGCCGCGGCGCGCCGGGGGCTTTTCGGCCGCGTTGACAGGCCGCAGGGCGCCTCTTAGATGCAGGGCGGTTCGGCCGATCGGGCGGATCGGCCCCGGGTGTAGCGCCTCCCATGCGAGCCTTCAAGCGCGCCCGCCGCGCCCCCGGGACGAGATGGTTTCACGGGCCCGCGCCGCGGTCGGCGCCCCGGGCCCCCAGGTGAACGGCGCGGCGCCGAGGGCGCGGCGCGCCGAATGCCTTCGCTGAGGGAAGTTCGCACGATGCTGGGACTCGGCACGGTCGCCAAGAAGGTCTTCGGAAGCGCCAACGACCGCAAGGTCAAGGCGATGACGCGCGTCGTGCGCGCCATCAACGACCTGGAGCCGGAGATCGAGGCGCTGGGCGATGAGGCCCTGCGCGCCAAGACCGACGCCTTCCGCGCCCGTTTCGCCCAGGGCGAGACGCTGGACGACCTGCTGCCCGAGGCCTTCGCCGTCGCGCGGGAGGGCGCCAGGCGCGCGATCGGCCTGCGGCCTTTCGACGTGCAGCTGATCGGCGGCATGGTCCTGCACGAGGGCCGCATCGCCGAGATGAAGACCGGCGAGGGCAAGACCCTGGTCGCTACGCTTCCCGTCTATCTCAACGCCATCGCCGGGCGCGGCGTGCACGTGGTCACGGTCAACGACTATCTGGCCCGACGCGATGCGGAATGGATGGGCCGCGTCTACGGCTTTCTGGGCCTGACGACGGGCGTGGTTGTTCCGGGCCTCGACGACGCGTCGCGGCAGCAGGCCTATGCCTGCGACGTGACCTACGCCACGAACAACGAGCTGGGCTTCGACTACCTGCGCGACAACATGAAGTACCGGCTGGAGGACATGGCCCAGCGCGGCCACGCCTTCGCCATCGTGGACGAGGTGGACTCGATCCTGATCGACGAGGCGCGCACGCCGCTGATCATCTCCGGCCCGGCCGAGGACAGCGCCGCGCTCTACCAGGCCGTGGACCAGCTGGTGCCCAGCCTGACCGACGCGCACTACGAGATCGACGAGAAGCTGCGCGCCGCCAGCTTCACCGACGAGGGCAACGAGGAGATGGAGCGGCTGATGCGCTCCGCCGGCCTCCTGCAGGGCGACGCCAGCCTCTACGATCCCGAAAGCGTCAGCCTCGTGCACCATGCCAACCAGGCGCTGCGGGCGCATATGCTGTTCAAGAAGGACACGCATTACATCACCCGCGGCGGACGCGTCATCATCATCGACGAGTTCACCGGCCGCATGATGGAGGGTCGCCGCTTCGGCGACGGCCTGCACCAGGCCATCGAGGCGAAGGAGGGCTGCGACATCCAGCCCGAGAACGTCACGCTCGCCTCCATCACCTTCCAGAACCTCTTCCGCCTCTACGACAAGCTCGCCGGCATGACCGGCACCGCCATGACGGAGGCGGAGGAGTTCGCCTCGATCTACGGCCTCGAGGTGATCGAGGTGCCCACCAACCTGCCCGTGGCGCGCGAGGACGAG
>JBCBYE010000095.1:0-9988 GCA_039816075.1 Pseudomonadota bacterium
CTTCGATCTGTTCGGACCGGTGGTCTGGTCCGAAGGGGTGCGCCCCGGCGAAGGAGGGGCTTGGTGCAACCTGGCGTCGACGGCGATTGGACGGCGGCCGACGATCTCGCTGGGTCTTCGTCCGCGCCCGTCTCCCAATAGGCGCGGCGGGGGGCCGTCTTCAGTGCATGAAGACGAAGGGCAGAACGCCCGCGGCCATGGCCTTGGCCTCGCCGAAGACGCCGCGGCGCTTCTCGCGGCGGCCCATCACGTCGCGGCCGGCGGGCAGAACCTGCTTGACCGCCGCGGCGGGCAGGAAGGCGAGGAACGCGACCGAGAAGTAGAGGCCGTATTCCATCGGGCTCGGCCTCGCCGGAGCCTTGGCGCGCTTGGTCATCTGGGTCTCCTGCTGCTGGGTCATGGGGTCAGGCCTTGTCGTTGACGGACTGGACGCGTCTGGCGTCGACGATGGTCTCGCCGGCGTCGAGCGCGCCCTGTTCGGCCGCGTCGCGCAGACGCTTGGCGGCGGAAATGCGGGTCAGAACCGGGTGCCGGGCGACGAGATCGTCCAGAAGCTTCTGCGCCTCGGCGTCCCAGGGCAGATCGCGTTTCAGGCGCGTGGGCGTCGCCTCGGCCTCGTCCATGCGCGTGCCCAGCGGCAGGATGTGGAAGAGGCTGTCGAAGAGCCCCTCGCAGATCTCCTGCAGCACCCAGACCGCGCCGGCATAGCCCATGTAGGGCGTGCCCGTGGCCCGCCGGATCGCGGCGCCGGGGAAGCTGGCGGGGATGAAGGCAGGCGCCGGACCGAAACCCTGGCTCAGCTCAGCCAGATACATCCGCTCGTTGATGGACCCGAACACGGCCGTCGGCCGATGCTCCTCCATCAGGGCGCGCACCTCGTCGTTGTCGGTCTTGGCCCCCGCCTTGCGCGCCACGGCGAAGGCGCAGGGCAGACCCAGATCACCCTCGAGGTAGTGCCGCAGGCCGCGGGCATAGGTTTCGTTCGCGACCACGCCGAAGGACGCCGTCGCAAAGAAATCCTGCGTCACCGAGCGCCACAGATCCCAGAGCGGCTTCAGCGTCGAATGCTTTTCCGTCTCGATGAAGGGTTCAGGATCCAGCTCCGTCAGCTCGCCCAGCGTCCGCAGGAACCGGGTGGTGCTGTCGAGCCCGAAAGGCGCCTGCAGATACGGTTTGCCCAGCGCCTCGCACAGCGCGCGACCGTACTCGCGATACATGCAGATGTTCACGTCCGCATCGACCAGCCGCGCGGCGTCGGCCACATGGCTGCCCAGCGGCCAGACGAGGTTGACCTCGCAGCCGATCCCTTCGACCAACCGGCGCATCTCGTGCAGGTCCGAGGCCATGTTGAACATGCCGTAGGCCGGGCCGATCAGGTTCACGCGGGGCTTGGCGCCGTCCTCGCGCTTTTTCTCCTTGGGCATCCGGCCCTTGGTCATGCCGAACTCGGTGAAGAGCCACAGGCAGGCGCGGTCGGCGGCCTGCCACTGATCCTCGTCGATGGTGCGCGGCAGGAAGCGCTGGATGTTCGTGCCCTGAGGCGTCACGCCGCCGCCGATCATCTCGGCGATCGAACCGGTGACGACCACTGCGGGCAAGGCAGGGTCGAGCGTGCCCCAGGCGCGCTTCATGGCGTCCTCGGTGCCCTCGCCCATCTCCTGCTCCGCCAGGCCGGTGACCACGATCGGCAGCTCGTGCGGCGGCAGGCCGTCGGTGTAATGCAGCACCGAGGTCACCGGCAGATTCTCGCACCCGACCGGTCCGTCGATCACGCATTGCAGCCCCTTGACGGCGCAGAACACGTAGACGGCGCCCCAATAGCCGCCGGCGCGGTCGTGATCCTGAATCAGCATCAGACCATCTCCGCGGCTTTGGCGGCGCGCTGCTGCTTTTCGAGCTTCTTCTGATACTTCGTCCGGAAATCGTCGCGCAGCACCGGCGCGCCTTCCCAGATGCCCGCCGTGTCCTTCTCGCCCACGCCTTCGAAGAAGGCCTTCATGCCGGCCATGCGCTCCCGGTTGGCGATGGCGGCGTTGACCACCTGCGCCAGGCTGCCGGCGCCGGCCGGCCCCATCAGCGGACGGGCGGAGATCAGGTTGGTGAAGTAGAGCGACGGCAGGCCCTTCTGCTTGGCGTGCTGCACCACGGGCGTGGTGCCGATGGCCAGATCCGGCTCCAGCGCGTCCACGGCCAGCAAGTCGTCCTCCAGGCTGGCGCGGTACTTGACCGTGGCGCCATGCGCCTCTAGCCAGTCGCGGTCCGCCTCGGACCACTCGGTGCGCGGACAGGCGGTGCCGACATACGGCACCTCCGCCCCGCTTTCGATCAACAGTCGGGCCACGAGCAGCTCGGAGCCCTCGTAGCCCGACACGGTGATCCTGCCGTTGATTGGCGCCGCCGCCAAAGCTCCCCGGATCGCGGGGAGAATCGCGTTCGCAGCCGCTTCCGCCTTCGCCCTCGGAAGGGCTGCCGCGTCTGCGATCTCGCGAAGCCAGGCGGCGGCGCCGTCGAGGCCAACGGGGGCCGATCCTACGATCGGCCGTCCGGCGGCCTCGAACTCACGCACGCTGGCGGTATAGAATGGATGGATGGCTCCTACGACGGCGCCGTCGAGCGCGGCATAAAGCTCGCGCCACTCCCGGCAAGGCACGACGGGTCCCACGGCCAGGCCGAGGGGTTCGAGCATGTGGCCGATCATCATCGGGTCGGCGGGAAACATCTCGCCCAGAAGAGTCACGGTCGGACGGTCGGACTTGCCGCCTTCGGGGGCCTGGACGGGTCCGGCCTCGGCCTCTTTGCGGGCGTAGTTCAGCATCGCGCCGGCGAGGACGTCCTTCGCCTCCGCATGGGTCGGCACGCCGAACCCGGGCACGTCGATGCCGACCACGCGAACGCCGTCGATCTCGTCCGGCAGCAGCCGCAGCGGCACGCCGGAGGCGGTCGGCACGCACAGGTTGGTCACCACGATGGCGTCCAGCTTCGCGGGATCGGCAATCTGGTGGACCGCCTCGCGGATGTCCTCGAACAGCTTGCCGGTCACCAGGCTCTCGGAGTTGAACGGCACGTAGCCGACCGAGCGGCGGGCGCCGTAGAAATGGCTGACGAAGGTCAGGCCGTAGACGCAGCAGGCCGAGCCGGAGAGGATCGTCGCCGTGCGCCGCATGCGCAGACCGACGCGCAGCGAGCCGAAGGCGGGGCACATGCTCTGCGGCTTGTCGTGGGGACCTTGCGGATAATCCTCGGCATAGCGCGCCAGGATCTCGGCCGAACCGTTCGCCTGGGCCTGGGCGCGCATGTCGCCCGAGACGCAGGCGACGCCGTCCGCCGACAGGTTGATCGGCGCATCGCTTTCGACCTGGGGCGCGGCTTCGGCCTCGATGACGAAGGTCTCGTCCGAGTCGTCGTAGCGGATGGGCCCGCCCGTATGACGCGGGGCGTCGGTCACTCGGCCGCCTCCAGCGCGGCGAGATGAGGGCAACGCGAGGCGCCGTCGACGCGCGGCGCCTGAGCGAGCGGCGCGACGGCGAAGGCCGCGCTCCGCGCCCCGTCGGGGCCGGCGCGACCCGACGGGGCGCGGGCGTCGATCAGGCTCGCTTCGAGCCGGGCGAGGGCGTCCAGATCAAGCATCGTCGTACACCACCTCGAGAGAGACCTTGGGCTGCGCGTGCTTGCCGCGCATGTCGGCGTCCGTGGCCGGGATCAGCGTGTAGTCGCCGCCGGTGTCCTTGCTGTCGAACAGGGCCAGCAGACCGTCTTGGCTCAACGGGGTCGGGCGGTTCGGCTCCGACGTCGCGATGTTCTCGGCCAGCTCGGCGAACATCGGGCCCCACTCGCCCTCCGGCGTGCCGACGATCTCGTAGTTGGCGGACTTGCGGCGGATGTCGTCGTTGGCGGGGATGGTCGACAGGATCGGGATGCCGACGCTTTCGGCGAAGGCCGTGGCTTCGCCCGTGCCGTCGTCGCGGTTGATGACCATGCCGGCGACGCCGACATTGCCGCCCAGCTTGCGGAAGTATTCGACCGCGTTGCAGACGTTGTTGGCGACGTAGAGCGACTGCAGATCGTTCGACCCGACGACGATCACTTTCTGGCACATGTCCCGCGCGATCGGCAGACCGAAGCCGCCGCAGACCACGTCGCCCAGAAAGTCGAGCAGCACGTAGTCGAAGTCCCAGTCGTGAAAGCCCAACTTCTCCAGCAGTTCGAAGCCGTGGATGATGCCGCGCCCGCCGCAGCCGCGGCCGACCTCCGGTCCGCCCAGCTCCATGGCGTAGACGCCGTCGCGCACGAAGCAGACGTCGCCGATGCTCACCTCTTCGCCCGCCAGCTTCTTGCGGGTGGAGGTCTCGATGATCGTCGGGCAGGCCTTGCCGCCGAACAGCAGCGACGTGGTATCGGACTTGGGATCGCAGCCGATCAGCAGCACGCGCTTGCCCTGCTGGGCCATCATGTAGCTGAGGTTCGAGAGCGTGAACGACTTGCCGATGCCGCCCTTGCCGTAGATCGCGATGATCTGGGTTTCCTTGGTCGCCTCCCGCACAGGGACCTCGGGCAGTTCGGCCGAGGCCTCGCGCAGACGCTCCGCATCCATCTCGGCGATGGAGGGGCCGCCCGAGAGGTCGGGCACGTCGCCGCGGGCGTCTTCCCTCAGATCGAGCGCATCGGTCATGCGGAGGCTCTCCAGTCCAGGATCATCTTCAGGCAGCCCGCGTCCTCGAAGGCCGTGCGGTAGGCCGCCGGGGCGTCTTCGGCGCGGGCCGTGTGGGTGACGAGGCCGCCCAGGCTCAGGCGTCCATCGGCGAGCATCGCCGTGACGGACGCCAGGTCCTCGGGCGACCATTCGGCGGCGACGCGGAACCGCGCTTCCTTCATGAAGGCGGGCGGAAAGGCGAAGCTGGGCCGGTCGGCATAGAAGCCGGCGAGCACGATCTCGCCGCCGCGCGCCAGCCGAAGAACCAGCTGATCGATCACCGCCGGATCGCCGGAGCAGTCGTAGATGCAGCCGTAGTCGCGACGCTCATCGGCATCGGGCGTGAGGACGTCATAACCCTCGGCGCCCTCGGCGCGGGCCGGATTCACCTCCCAGACGGTCGGCGCGCCGCCCGCGGCGACGGCAAGGCGCGCCAGCAGGCGGCCCAGGGCGCCGTGACCCACGATCAGATCCGGCAGGGCATGCCCCGCCATGGCGTGCCGTGCGGTGGCGGCCAGCGCCAGCAAGGCGCCTTCCGGCCCCGCAGCTTCGCCCAGGGGCGCGACCCGCGCGCCATCGGCGACCAGCCGCGACGCGGCCCCGCCGAACAGGCCCCGGACATCCGCGAAACCGTTGGAGCCGGGCACGAAAACCCGCTCGCCCACGCGCCGCCCGCTCTCGGGGCCCGCCTCGACCACGCGCCCCGCGCTCTCGTAGCCGGGCACCAGCGGGTATCCGAGCCCCGGGAACGGCGGCATCGCGCCGGAGTAAAGGAGCTTTTCCGTGCCCGTGGAGATGCCGGAGAACTCCACCTCCACCACGCAATCGGCCGGACCGGGATCGCGCAGCGTCACGTTCTCGACGCTCAGACGTCGGGGGGCTTCGAGCACGACGGCGCGGCTGAGCATGTCGGCGATCCTCCCTTGGCGTCCTTGCAGGTGCGTCGGTTTGGCGCGGGCTCAGGCGTCAACCCGGAGGTGCGCCTGCAGTTGTCAGTCTAACTTTACACTAGTGAGTGTCAAGCTTGGTTTGCGTTGTGCGGGAGGACCAAATGCGGTCGATCTCACCAAAAGTTCGTCGCAATTTCAGATGGTTGCGGAAACCGTCGCCGTCAGGACCCCGGTGATGAAGGGGCGGTGGACGGGCCTGCGGCGGATGTCGGTGAAGCCGGCGGAGGCCATCATTTCGGCCAAACGCTCGGGAGAGCGGGCGCGGCCCGACTCCATCGCCAGCATGTAGAAGCCGAAATAGGCGTCGCCCGACCGAGTCGGCCGGCGTCCGCCGCTCATCGGCTCGGTGATCAGCATCAGGCCGCCCGGCGCCAGCGCGGCGCGGCAGCGCGCCAGCAGCGCGTGCACCGTCTCGTCGGGGTGGTCGTAGCAGACCCTCACCAGCGACACGACGTCGTGCCCGCCTGGCAGGTCGTCGGTCAGAAAGGATCCGCCGGCGGTCTTCGCCCGGTCCGACACGCCCGCGGCGGCGAAACGCGCCGGCGCACGCGCCACGACCGACGGCAGATCGAACACCGTCGCCTCCAGCCCCGGCGCGGCCTGCAGCGCGGCGGCGGCGAAGGCGCCCTCGCCGCCGCCCACGTCCAGCAGACGCGTGCGCCCGCGCAGGTCCACCGCCGCCAACGTCTCCTCGGCGACCATGGTCTGGCTTGCGGCCATCAGGGCGGAGTAAGCCGCCGCATCCGCCGGATCGACGTCCGCGCCGCCCTCCAGATAAGCCCAGAACCGCGACAGACGCGGCGAGGCTTCGCCCCGCAGCAGCGCCACCGGATCAGCCAGATCGGCGTAGAACAGGCGGTGATGGCGCACCATCTCGCGCACGCCCGGCGCGCCCAAGGCGGCCGCGCCCAGGGTCGACAAGCCCCAGCGCCCGCCGGGCCGCGCCTCCACCAGGCCCACGGCGCAGGCGGCGGCCATCAGCCGCTCCGCCCGGTCGGCGTCCAGCGCCAGAGGGGCGGCGAGCTCCGCCGCGCTGCGCGGTCCCGGCAGAAGGAATTCGAAGACGTCCAGCTCCACGCAGGCGGCGAGGGTCTGGGCATAGACGAAGCCGGCGGTCAGATCATACAGCCGCGCCGCCTGCGCCCGCGCGATGCCGCGCGTGAAAAGGTTGCGCGCCGCCCAGGCCTGGAACCGCGGATCCGCCGCGCGGCGGTTGCGCCAACGGCGGATGCGGTCGCCCAGGCCCAGCCTGCGCTCGGGCGGGGCGTAGCCGCCTTCGGCGCCGATGCGGCCCGACCCGTCCATCGCGTCAGGCCATCTCGAGGCCGGAGGGGACCAGTCGCTGCGCCTGCGCCAGCACCAGGCCCTTCAGCGCGGCCTCGCCGGGGCACTCGGGCACCGACATCACCGCCTCCTTCAGCAGCGCGTCCAACCGCTTGACCGCGCCGCGCACGCCGAATTCGGCCACGGCGGAGGGCCGTGCATGGATCTCGTCCTGACCGGCGGGCTTGCCCAGCTCCTGCTCGTCCAGCAGGGCGTCGCGCAGATCGTCGGCCACCTGATAGGCCTCGCCCAGGCAATCGCCCAGATGCCGCCAGGGATCGGGATCGGACCCGGCCGACAGCGCGCCCATGGAAGTCGCCGCCACGAACAGCGCGCCGGTCTTGGCCTGGTGATAGGGGCCGAGCGCGATCTTCTCCTCGCTCTCCCAGCCCTGCCCGGCGCAGATGCCCATGGGCATGCCCGAGGCGCGGGCGAGCGCCGATATCAGCCCCGGAAGACGCCCCGGCGCCGCGCCGCCGGCGCGCGCCAGCGTTTCGAAGGCCAGAACGATCAGCGCATCGCCCGCCAGCACGGCCAGCGGCTCGGACCATTTGACATGCAGCGTCTCCTGCCCGCGGCGAAAATCGGCGTCGTCGAAGCAGGGCAGATCGTCATGCACCAGCGAGGCGCAGTGCATCAGCTCCAGGCTCGCCGCGGCCGCCTCGGCCAGCGCCGGCTGATCGTCGCCGCAGGCGGCGGCGACGGCCAGGCACAATTGCGGGCGCACCCGAGCGCCGCCGGGAAAGACGGCATGGCGCATCGCCGCGGCCAGCTTCGGCGGTGCCTCGCCCGCGCCGGCGCGGGCCATGGCATAGTGCAGGGCTTTTTCCAGGCGGGTCTTGGGGTCCATGGCGCTCTCCCTCAGCGGGCGTCGGGCACGGCGGATGCGGCCGTCGGAGGGCGCAATTGGCGCGCCGCGCCGATGCGTCCAGTGTATTTGTCACTTTGCAGTGTAAATCAAACTGGACATGCTCTAGCCTGCTGTCAATCGAAAGTCTCAGCCCTTCGACCAAGGACCCTCGCGATGCCCGACGGCGCCTCCGCCCCGCCCCTCCGCCCGCGCGGCCGCGTGGCGGTGGTCGGCGCCGGCATCGGCGGACTCGTCGCCGCGTTGGAACTGGCCCATCAGGGGCTCGACGTCCGCGTGTTCGAAGCCGCCTCCGGCCCTGGCGGCAAGATGCGCGCCGTCCCCTCCGACGCGGGGGAGATCGACGCCGGCCCCACCGTCTTCACCCAGCCGCAGGTCTTCGAGGCTCTGTTCGACGCCGTGGGCGAATCGCTGGACGCCGTTCTGCCCACCGAAACGGCGGAGGTTCTGGCCCGCCATGTCTGGCCCGACGGCGCCAGGCTGGACCTCTTCGCCGATGCCGCCCGCTCCGAAGCGGCGGTGGAGGCCTTCGCCGGTCCGGCCGAGGCCGCCCGCTTCGCCGCCTTCGCCCAGCGGTGCCGCCGCCTCTACCGCGCCTTCGAAGGTCCGATGATGGAGGCCGAGGCGCCCTCCGCCCTCTCCATCGCGGCGGCCGTCGCGCCGCGGGCCCTGAGCCTGACGCGGGACATGGCGCCCTGGACATCTCTGTGGGGCGCCCTCGGCGGCGCCTTCGGCGACGCGCGGCTGCGCCAGCTCTTCGCGCGCTACGCCACCTATGTGGGCGGTTCGCCGATGCGCTCGCCCGCGCTTCTGATGCTGATCGCCTGGTCGGAGGCGGCGGGCGTTCGCAAGGTCCGCGGCGGCATGCGCCGGCTGGCCGGCGCCCTGGCGACCCTGGCCGAGGCCCGCGGCGCCGCCTTCCGCTACGACGCGCCGGCGGCTCGGATCCTCGTCGAAGGCGGACGCGCGTCCGGGCTGCAGCTTGCCTCGGGCGAGCGCATCGCCGCTGACGCGGTGGTCTTCAACGGCGATCCCGCAGCCCTGGGCGGCGGTCTTCTGGGGACGGAGGCGTCGGGCGCCGCGCCGGGGCTTCGCCGCCGCGACCGGTCCCTCTCCGCCTGGGTCTGGCACTTCGCCGGCCAACCGTCCGGCGTGCCGCTCAGCCACCACACGGTCTTCTTCTCGGACGACTACGCGGCCGAATTCGCCTCGCTCGACCGCGACCGCCGCCCCCCGGGCGACCCCACGATCTACGTCTGCGCCCAGGACCGCAGCGCCGCCGACCGGGCGCAGCCCTGCGGCCCCGGCGCGCCGGAACGCCTGCTGATGATCCTGAACGCCCCCGCGGACGGCGATCTCGGCCCCCCTTCGCCACAGGAGATGGAACGATGCACGAGCGCGGCGTTCGAGAGGCTGCGCGCCTCGGGCCTGACGCTGAGCCCGCCCCGGGCGGACCCGACCACGCTGACCACGCCGGACCGCTTCGCAACGCTCTTCCCGGGGGCCGGCGGGGCGATTTACGGGGCGAGCCCCCACGGCATGACGGCCAGCCTGCGCCGGCCCACGGCGCGCTCGGCCCTGCCGGGGCTCTATCTGGCGGGGGGCGGCTGCCATCCGGGGCCGGGGGTTCCGATGGCGGCCCGATCCGGACGGCGCGCGGCCGCGGCGATCTGGGCGGACCTCGGTTCGACGTCGCCGTCCCGCCGGGCGGCTACGCGTGGTGGTATCTCGACGGGGTCAGCGACGACGGCAAGCGCGCGCTGACGGTCATCCTCTTCGTCGGCTCGGTCTTTTCGCCCTGGTATGCGTGGAGCGGGCGGGGCGACCCGGACGATCATTGCGCCCTGAACCTATGCCTCTACGGCGAGGGCGCCGGGTCGCTGGGCGGGCGCTGGGCGCTGACCGAACGGGGCCGCGACCAGGCGCGGCGTGAGGCGACGCGCTACCAGATCGGTCCCTCCGCCGTGCAGTGGGACGGCACGGCCTTGACCGTCGAGGCGGACGAGACCGCCGTGCCGCAATTTTCTCCCCTAAAGGGCCGCATCCGCGTGATCCCCGAGGCGGTGACGGAGATCGAAGCGATCCTCGACGCCTCCGGCCGCCAGATCTGGCGGCCCTTCGCGCCGCGCGCGCGAATCGAGGTGGACTTCTCCGACC
>JBCBYE010000517.1:0-3656 GCA_039816075.1 Pseudomonadota bacterium
GCGTCGAACCCCTTCTCGCCCTGCAGCCGCGCCAGACGCTCGGCCTCCTCCGCCGGCGCGATGTCGCGCTTCATGGACGATGCATAGGCGCGGATGGGGCCGGGGGCGCCGCCCAGCAGCGCCGCCACCGGCGCCCCCGCCCGCTTGCCGCGCAGGTCCCAGATCGCCGTGTCGAGTCCCGCCATGGCCCGCCGCAGATACGACCCGGGGAACTTGTGCTCCCGCTCCGTCACCAGATCCAGCAGATCGTCCAGGTCCGTCGCGTCCGCGCCCAGGGTCCACGGGGCGACCTGTCGGTGCAGCACCTCGCAGGCGATGTCGGAGTGGTAGGTGGACACCTGGCCCCAGCCCTGCGCCCCCTCCTCGTCCGTGACGCGGACGAAGCCGACGAACGCGTTCGCAAAGGTCTCGATGCAGGTCAGCTTCATCTCGCGTCCTCGAGGATCAGGTCCGCGGCCCGCTCGGCCGCCATGATGACCGGCGCGTTGATGTTGCCGGAGGTGATGTTGGGAAAGATCGAGGCGTCGATCACGCGCAGTCCCGGCACGCCATGCACCCGCAGGCGCGCATCGACGACCGAGTCCGCCGGTCCCGCCCCGATCCGGCAGGTGCCGCAGGGATGAAACACGGTCCAGGCCGCGTCGCGCACGAAGGCCTCCATCTGCGCGTCGCTGCGCACGTCCGGACCGGGCGAAAACTCGTCCTCGATCACCCGAGCCAGCGAAGGGGCCTGCGCCAGGCGCCGCACCCAACGGGCCGCCTCCACCGCCTCCGCCAGGTCCTGCGGATCGTCGAAATAGGCGGGCTGGATCGCCGGCGCCTCGAACGGATCGGGCGAGCCGAGGGCCACGCGCCCGCGGCTGGCCGGGCGGCAGGAACTGTAGCCGATCAGAAAGCCGGGGAAGGGATCGGGACTCATCATCGGCCGCGTGCCCTGGGGCGCGCGCGTGTAGCTGACGGGCGAGAAATAGACCTGCAGGTTCGGGGCCGAAAGCCCCTCCCGCGTGCGCACGAAGCCGCCGGCCTGGTTGATGCTCAGCGACAGCGGCCCGCGCCGCGTCAGCGCATAGCGCAGGCCCGCCGCCAGTCGCCCGGTCCACGGCCGCAGCACCTGGTTCAGCGTCGGCACGCGGCTGCGGAAATGCACGTCGACGCCCACATGGTCCTGCAGATGCCGTCCCACCGCCGGCAGATCGCGCCGCGCCTCGATCCCCATGGCCTGCAGCGCCGCGCCCGGGCCGAGGCCCGACAGCAGCATCAGCTGCGGCGTGTTCACCGCGCCGGCGCACAGCAGCACCTCCGCCCGCGCGCGGGCCACGACGGCCCGCCCCTCGGCGCGCCCGCCGACGCGGTACTCCACGCCCGCGACGCGCGCCCCGTCGAACCGCAGGCCGGTGACCTGCGCGCGCGTGACCAGCGTCAGGTTCCCCCGCCCCAAGGCCGGGCGCAGATGGCAGCGCGCGGTGGAGGCGCGGCGCCCGCCCCGCGTGGTCAGCTGATAGTGGAACGCGCCCTCCATCCGCGCGCCGTTGTAATCGTCGATCCGGTCCAGCCCGCTTTCCTGCGCCGCCGCCAGATAGGCGTCGCATAGCGGGTGCACGTCGCCGGCGATGTCCTGCACCGCCAGCGCCCCGTCGCCGCCGCGATGGGCGTCGGCGCCGCGCGACCAACGTTCCATCCGCTTGTAAACGGGCGCCACGTCGTCCCAGCCCCAGCCGGTCGCGCCGGCCGCCTTCCAGTCCTCGAAATCCTGCGGATGGCCGCGCACGTAGACCATCGCGTTGATGGAGCTCGACCCGCCCATCACCTTGCCGCGCGGCCAGTAGCTGCGCTTGCCGTTCAGGCCGGGCACCGGCTCGGTCAGGTACTTCCAGTTCAGCCGCGCGTCGTAATAGGTCCGGCCGTAGCCGATGGGCAGCTGGATCCACGGATGCAGGTCCGAACCGCCGGCCTCCAGCACCAGCACGCTGCGCGTTCCGTCCTCGCTCAGGCGCGCGGCCAGCACCGCCCCGGCCGATCCCGCGCCGACGACGACGTAGTCGAACGTCCCGCTCATCGCCCGTGCGCGCCCGTCCGCCCGGGCCCGCGTCGCCGAGGGCGCAACGCTGCGCCCCGCGCGGCGCCCGGACGCCTCTCCGATCCGCACGCGGCGCCGCAGCACGGCTCCCCCTCGAGGCCCGCGGCGCGGCCGGCCCGAAGGCCGCCCGCCGTCGGCATCTCACGCTCCACGCCCGCCGCCATGCCGGCCCAACCCCTCTTCGACCGCGCCGACGGCTCGTGCGAACCGCCTCGGCCTCCGCCTCCGCCGGCCGCGCGCGCCGCCCCGGCGGCGCCTCCGTTCCGCACAAGGCCGATCGACGCCGCCCGTGTCGAGGCGCCGCGTCACCGCGCCTCCGCCGCGCACATCTCCCGCACGTCTCCGCTCTGCCTCTTGGGCAGGAAAGGCAGGGGGGTCGCCGTCGCGATCCGCGGCCCGGTCCAGGTCTCCACCTCCATCCGCGTTCCCGGCTCGGCCAGGGCGGCGTCCACCAGCCCGATGGCGATGGTGCGCTCCAGGCGCGGCGAATGCGCCAGGCTCGTCAGCCGACCCGCCGGCCGGCCCGCGACGGTCAGCGGCCAGGGCTCCTCGT
The DNA here is from genome assembly GCA_039816075.1 of Pseudomonadota bacterium. GTDB lineage: Bacteria > Pseudomonadota > Alphaproteobacteria > Rhodobacterales > Rhodobacteraceae > Albimonas. Next base: position 2,631 of record JBCBYE010000517.1, read on the forward strand.
TGGGCGGCATCGGCGGGCCGTCCACGAACAAGCCGGTCGCGCGCCGACGCGGCGGCCGCGCCGCCAGCCGCCGCAGCGCCGCCTTGCCGATGAAATCGGGCGTGGCGTCCAGGTCCACCAGCCGCCCGAGGCCCAGCTCGTAGGGCGTCTCCTCCGGCGTCATGTCCGCGCCCCAGGACAACAGCCCCGCCTCGATGCGCCGCGCCTGGTTCACGCTGCCCGGCGCCGCGCCCAGCGCCCGCCCGGCCTGCAGCAGCGCGTCGAACAACGCGTCGCCCAGATCGGCGTCCTCCAGGTAGATCTCGTAGCCGATCTCCCCGCTCCACCCCGTGCGCGTCACGATCAGCGTGCGTCCCGCGAAATCGGCCCGGGCCATGCCGAAATACGCCAGGTCCAGGATCGTCTCGCCCAGCAGCCCGGCCATCAGCCGCGGCGACTTGGGTCCTTGCACCTGCACCACCGACACGCCCGCATCGCGGATCGTCACGTCGAACCCCGTGCCCGCCGCCACGCCCTTGGCCCACAGCTCCAGATCGCAGTCCGAGGTGGACAGCCAGAACCGATCCTCCGCCAACTGCAGGATGATCGGATCCGACAGCACGCCCCCGTCCTGCGCCGTGATCAGCGCATAAAGGCATCGCCCGGGGGCGCAGCGGCGGATGTCGCGCGGCGTCAGATGCTGCACGAAGGCGGCCGCGTCCGGGCCGCGCACCTCCACCTGCCGCTCGCCCATCACGGGCCAGATCGCCACGTCGCGCACGACGCGCCAATACTCCTCCACCGGGTCGGCGAAGGCGCCGGAAATGTAGGTGCGGTTGTAGACCGAGAACGTGCGGCAGCCGTGCCGCCACGCGGCGTCGAAGAACGCGCCCTTTCGGATCCTCGGCTGAAACGACAACGACGCCCCTTGATGCGGGTTCGCGAACATGACGGGTCCTCCCAGACCGCGGACTCTTGACGGTCCGCCCCATCAGGCCGCCGCGCGCTCCGCCGCTTTCGGGCCGATTGCATCGCGATGGCCTGCAC
>JBCBYE010000222.1:0-6745 GCA_039816075.1 Pseudomonadota bacterium
AGGAGGCGGGGCCCGGCGGCGCGGCCTGGGTCGATGCGCGCGAGAGCGACGAGGCCGCGCGGGCGCGCTGGGAGGGGTGAGGCGGCCTCAGGGCGCCGGCCCCTCGGCCGGGCCGAGGCCCAGCGGGTCTGCGTCGCGCGGAGCGGCGCCCGACAGCCAGTCCAGCGCCTGGCGCAGCAGCACCGCGCGGCCGATGACGATGATCGAGGGCGGGGCGGCGCCGGCGCGCGCGGCGTCCCGCGCGGCGTCGGCCAGCGTGGTTTCCAGCACCGTCTGATCGGGCGTCGTGGCGCGGGCGATGACGGCCACCGGCTCTTCCGGCGGACGTCCGGCGGCGAGGAAGCGTGTGGCGATCTCCGCAAGATGCTTGACGCCCATGTAGATCACCACGACCTGCGCGCCGCGGGAGATGGCGTGCCAGTCGAGGGCGGCCGGCGCCTCGCCCCGCGCGTCGTGGCCCGTGAGGAAGGTGATCGCCTGGTTCACGTCGCGATGCGTGGCGGGGATGCCGGCATAGGCCAGACCGCCGATGCCGGCAGTGATGCCGGGGATAATGCGCAGGGGCACGCCGTGCTGGACGAGGGTCTGCGCCTCCTCTCCGCCGCGGCCGAAGACGAAGGGGTCGCCGCCCTTGAGGCGCAGGACCCGGGCGCCGGCGCGGGCGAGCTCGACCAGCGTCTGGGAGATGTCGCGCTGCCGGGCCGAGGGTTTGCCGCCGCGCTTGCCGGCGAAGACGAGGTTGGCGCCGGGGGCGGCCCAGCGCAGGGCGCCGTCGTCGACGAGGGCGTCGTAGACCACCACCTCGGCCTGCCGGAGGGCGTTGAGGGCGTGCAGGGTCAGAAGGCCGGGATCGCCCGGACCGGCGCCGGCGAGCCAGACCCAGCCGGGCTGCATCCGCGGCCAGGGCGGGGCGGCGAAGAAGGCGTCGAGCTCGTCCATCGCGGCGGAGCCTAGCGGCCCTGCGCCGCACGCGAAAGCCGCCGGCCGCGCGTCGCGCGTTAACCCTTTTCCAGCGCCGCGCAGGTATCATTTCGCCACTTTCGTCAACGAAGGATTAGCGAAGATGTCCGAACTGTTGAGCCGCGACGGGCAGTGGGTCGTGCTGGGCGACGTCATCCTGCAGAACAACACCTGGGGCCGGCGCGACCTGCGCAACGGCGAGGATTTTTCGCAGACCATCGAATACGGACGCGCGCTGTCGGACGGCGTGCGCATGGACTGGGACTGGCCCGAGCCGGAGGTGCGGCGCGTGCTCGCCTATCCTGAGGTGATCGCGGGGCGCAAGCCGTGGCTGGACGCGACGGCGGGCGAGACGCTGCCGGTGCGGGTCGAGGATGCGGGCGGCGTGACGGCGGCCTGGGCGCTGGACTGGGGCGGCGAGACCGACGGGTTCAACGTGGCCTTCGACCTGTGGCTGACGACGGAGGCGGCGGGCGACGAGCACACGATCGCCAACGAGATCATGATCTGGCTGAAGCCCCATGACGGACGGCCCGCCGGGCGGCGGGTGATGGAGGTGGAGATCGAGGGCGCGGTCTGGGACCTGTGGGTCAAGGATGCGCCCCATGGCGGCGGCGGCTGGAGCTATGCCGCCTTCGTGGCGCAGGGCGAAATGGCGGCGGGCGAGATCGACCTGGGCGCGCTGCTGGCGGCGCTGGACGCGGTCGATCCGCTGGACGAGGGGCTGTGGCTGTCGGCGGTGGAGCTGGGCGCGGAGGTGATCGGCGGCGCCGGCTGGATGGAGATCTCGGATTTCGAGGTGCGCCTGGGCGAGGCCGCGGCGGCGCCGGCGCAGGAGCGCCTGGGAACCTTGGCGGCGGAGCGCATGGCGACGCAGGGCGGCGACGACCTGCTGCGCGGACGCGACGGCGACGATTCGCTGGAGGCGGGCGCCGGCGACGACGCGGCCTGGGGCGGCTCCGGCGATGATCAGGTCTGGGGCGGCGTGGGCGACGACCGGGTGCATGGCGGCGAGGGCGCGGACCGGGTGTTCGGCGGCGCCGGGGCCGACCGGGCGTTCGGCGATGCGGGAGACGACGCGCTGTTCGGCGGTCAGGGGGCGGACCACCTGGACGGGGCGCGGGGCGCGGACCGGATCGACGGCGGCGCGGGCGCGGATTTCCTGCGCGGCGGCCCGGGCGCGGACGTCTTCGTCATCGCGCCGGGGGGCGTCGACCGGATCGGCGATTTTTCGACCGAGGACCGCATCGTGCTGGTCGCGGGGAACCCGGCCGACGCGGTGCTGACGGCGCGGGGCCGCGGCGCGGCGCTGGAGATCGAGGGCGAGGCCATGGTGCTGCTGCCGAATTTTTCGCCGCACGGCTGGACGGCGGCGGACCTTCTGGCCTGAGGCAGGGGGCGCGGCGGCGCGCCGTTTCGGGGTTTTTGCCGGGAGCGCGGCGCGCGGCGCGTGGCTGATCGCGCTGGGGCGTGCAAGCGGCAGCGGGCCTGCCCGCTTGGGGCGCTGCCGCCGCCGCCGCGGCGGGTAGGTCGGGCGCGGCGCTCGCGGGTCGCTCAAGCGGCTGCGGGCGAGCGCTCGGCCCGACCCCGGAGCGCCTTGCGGGGATCGGGGTCCTTGGGTGCGCGAAGGCACGGGGGAGGACGGCTGCGCCGATCCTTCGAAGCCGTTGCCGGTTGGAAGGGGCGGTGGGCCTTGTTGGGAAGGGCAGGCGGGCCTCGCCGCGGCGGCGGGCTGGGCGTGGGGAGCGCCGGTCGGTCTCGTCTGCGGAGGCCCTGCATTTTCAAGGCTTTTCGGGCGCGTCGGCCCGATAGGTCGGCCGGCGTTGCGGGAGCGCTCAGGCGGGTTTCGGAGCCCGCACCCTCAGGACCGGCGCGCGGCCGGGCCGGGTCGCAACGACGCCGCGCCATCGGCGGCGGGCGCGCCTCCGCGCTCGGCGCCGGCGCCGGCGCAGGGCGACGGGGGCGAGCGTTTGCGGGGGACGCGTTCGCCTTCCGACGGTCGAGGGACCCGCGCAGGCCCCCCCGGCAGGTCAGTCGAACTGGACGGCGTGCTTTTGCAGGACCGTCAGGGCGTCCTCGGCGAAGCTGAGCGGCAGCAGCAGATCGAAGCCGTCGTCGGCGCGCATCAGCGTCACGGAGGCGTGGCGCCAGGCGGTCTGGGCGATGGCGTCGCGGCCGAAGGCGTCGGGGCGCAGGTCCAGCGAAACGGCGCGCGCCAGCAGCGCGGCGGCGTCGGGACCGCGCAGGGAGAGACGGGCGAGGCCGGGGCCGACCTCCGCCGCGGCGCCGTCCTCGGGCGGCACGAAGATCGCCTCCTCGGCCGGCGCGTCGAGGCGCCAGAGCACCAGGGGCGCGATGCGGGCGAGGCGGCCGGCGGCGGCCTCGGTGATGCGGCCCGGCGCGGGCAGGGGCGCGCGCAGCTCGGCGCACAGGCGCGCGGCGGCGGCGGCGTAGCGGTCCGGCCAGAAGGCGATGCGCCGCACTTCGGGCGCGGGGCCGAGCGCCAGGGTCACGCCGCGCGGCCCCTCGGGCGCGCCGTCGCCCAGCGCGCGGGGCACGGGACCCTCAGCCACGCAGACGCTCCCCCGCGGGATCGACGAAGGCGGGCGAGACGACGCGCATGCGCGTTTCGGCCCCCGCGACGGGGTCCTTGGCGAGGACCGTGCGCCCCTCCCACGCCTCGAGCCCGCCGGCGAGGAAGCCCAGCGCGATGCGCCGCCCCTGGGCCGGACTGTCGGCGATGGAGGAGATGTGGCCGAGGCCGTGGCCGCGATAGTGGCTGGGCCGGGTGAGCACGGCGCCGGCCATGACCTTGGCCCCCGCCTCCTCGGGCGTCAGGCCCACGAGGGCGGGTCGGTCCGCATCGGTCAGGCCGGGGCGGCCGGCGAGGGCACCGCCCAGAAAGGCCTTCTTGCGCGACATCATGCGGGGCAGGCCCATGTCGGCGAGGGTGACGCGGCCGTCCATCTCTCGGTGGGTCACGTGGCCCTTTTCGACGCGCAGGATATCGAGCGCCTCGAGCCCGTAGGGACCGCCGTTCTCCGCCTTGGCGGCGGCGAGGAGGCCGGACCATAGGAGTTCGGCCTCGGCCGGACGCACGTAGATCTCGTAGGCGAGCTCGCCCGAAAACGAGATGCGGGCGATGCGGGCGGGCAGGCCGCAGACCTCCGCCTCCGCCAGGCCCATGAAGGGGAGGGCGGCGTCGGTCACGTCGGCGGGCGTGCAGCGGGCGAGGGCGGCGCGGGCCTGCGGACCGGCGAGGGCGAGGCCGGCCCAGGCCTCGGTCTCGCAGGCGATGTCGACGCGCAGGTCGGGCCAGCGGGCGGCCCACAGGTCGAGATGATCGTGCACGCCGCCGGCATGGGCGGTGGTGGCGGTGACGAGGAAGTCATGCTCCCCCCGGCGCCAGACGGTGCCGTCGTCGTAGGCGATGCCGTCCTCGCGCAGCATGAAGCCGTAGCGCGCCTTGCCCACGGGCAGGGTGGACATGAGGTTGGAGTGGATGCGGTCGAGGAAGGCGGCGGCGTCGGGGCCCTGCACGCGCAGCTTGCCGAGCGTCGAGACGTCGGTGATGCCGACGGTGGCGCGGACCATGGCCGCCTCGCGCAGGGAGGCGGCGGCGAGGCCCTCGCCGCGGCGGGGGAAGTACCAGGCGCGTTTCCAGAGGCCGGCGTCGACGAAGACGGCGCCGGCGGTCTCGGCCGCGGCGTGGAAGGCGGTTCGGCGCACCGGCTCCCACAACGGGCCGCCCTCGGCCCCGGCGAAGATGCCCAGCGAGACGGGGGCGTAGGGGGGGCGGAAGGTGGTCGTGCCGACCTCTTCGGGACCGAGGCCGCGGGCCTGGCCGAGCAGAGCCAGGCCGATGACGTTGGAGGTCTTGCCCTGGTCGGGCGCCATGCCGAGCGTGGTGTAGCGCTTGGCATGCTCGACGCTCTCGTAGCCTTCGCGGGCGGCGAGGCGGATGTCGGCGGCGGTGACGTCGTTGGCGAGGTCGACGAAGCCCTTGAGCCTGCGGGTTTCGGTCGACACCTCCCACAGCGGATCGATGGGCGTGTCCCAGCCGCCGGGGTCGGGCGCGGCGAGGCGGCGGCGGCCCTTGGCGGCGCCGAGGGCGAGGGCCGCGGCGCGGCCGGCGGCGCGGCCGGAGGCGATGCAGGCCTCGCGCCGCCAGATGCCGGCGGCGGCGCCGCAGGCGAGGACGGCGCCGTCGCCCTCGCCGGGCAGGAAGCAGGCGTCTTCGGCGCGCCAGACGGGCCGCGCGCGGGCGTGGCTGGTCAGGTGCAGGGCCGGCGACCAGCCGCCGGAGACGGCGACGAGGTCGCAGCGCAGCGTTTCCTCGTCCGCGGCGAGGCCGGCGCCGGCGTGGCGGCCGACGACGAGGCCGGAGACGGCGCGGCGGCCCAGGGTCTGCACGGGCACGCGGCCGAGGCGAACGCGCACGCCGGCGGCCTCGGCCTGTTCCAGCCGGTCGGGGGCCACGGACCCGCGGCTGTCGAGCAGGGTGACGGAAAGGCCGGCATCGGCGAAGGCGCCGGCGGCGCGGTAGCCGGAATCGTTGGTGGTGGCGACGGCCGCGCGCCGGCCCGGCGCCACGCCCCAGCGGCGCAGAAAGCTGCGCGCGGCGTCGGCCAGCATCACGCCGGGACGATCGTTGCCGCCGAAGACCACCGGGCGTTCCAGCGCGCCGGCGGCGACGATGATGCGGCGGGCGCGCAGGATGTGCAGACGCTCGCGCGGCAGACGTCCGCCGCCGCCGGGCACGCTCTCCGCCAGGCCGGCGACGCCGTGATCGTAGAGGCCGAAGACCGTGGTGCGCGGCATCATGCGCACGCAGCCGGCGGCGCGCAGGGCGCCGAGCATTTCGACGCGGTGATACTCGGCCGAATGCTCGCCGACCTTGCCGTCGGTCAGCAGGTCGCCGCCCAGCTCGAAATCCTGTTCGGCGAGCACCACGTCGAGCCCCGCCTCGGCGCAGTCGAGCGCGGCGGCGAGGCCGGCGGGGCCGGAGCCGACCACCAGCACGTCGCAGTGGCCGTGCACGTGTTCGTACCAGTCCGGATCGGCGCGGTAGGAGGCGCGGCCGAGCCCGGCGGCGGCGCGGATGAAGCGTTCGGCGAACATCCATTCGCGGGTGCCGCCGAGCACGCCCATGAAGGTCTTGTAGTAGAAGCCGGCGGCGAGGAACGGCGAGAGCAGGTCGTTGACCTCGCCCACGTCGAAATCGACCGAGGGCCAGCAGTTCTGCGCGCGGGCGGAGAGGCCGTCCGACAGCTCCACCGTGCCGGGCTTGAGGTTCGGGGTGGTGCGGGCGCCTTCGCCGACGGTGACGAGGGCGGCGCCTTCCTCCTGCCCGGCGGCGGTGATGCCGCGGGGGCGATGGTACTTGAAGCTGCGCGCCACCACGTCGACGCCGTTGGCCAGCAGGGCGGAGGCGAGGGTGTCGCCCTTGAAGCCCTTGAGCGCCTTGCCGTTCCAGCGGAACGAGAGGGGCGTGTCGCGCTCGATGCGCCCGCCATGGTCGAGGCGACGGCCGGTCATGCGCCGCCGCCTCCGCCGCCGCCGCCCCCACCGCCGCCTGCGACGTCCGCAGGCGAGACGGCGGGGGCGGACGCGGCGGCGCGGCGGGCGGGGGAGGGGGCAGGCGTTTCGGCCGCGGCGCCGGCCTGCTCCGCCTCCCACAGGGCCTGCAGGTCGTCGCGGAAGAAGCGGGTGGAGAACACCTCGTGCGTGACGTTGTCCCGCTCGATCACCAGAAGGGAGCGGCAGCCCTGGGCATGGCGCCAAA
>JBCBYE010000088.1:0-10272 GCA_039816075.1 Pseudomonadota bacterium
CCGGGCATGCGTCGCGCGCAGACGACGCCCATCGTGCGCACGATCCTGTCCGAAGGCGGCTATCCCGGCCGCCAGGCGGGCAGCTGACCGCCGGCGCCCGCGACGCCCTGAACGCTTGCGCCCGGGTCGCGCCCCGGCTTTTCTGCATCCGTTCATTTTCGCCGCCCAGGACCCGAGCATTGCCCCCGATCCTCTCGCGCGCCCGCGCCGCCGCCCTTCTCGCCGTCCTGGCGCTCTCCGCCTGCGCGACGGAGCCCGGCGCGACGCGCAGCGACTATCGCGACATGCTCGCGCGCCTGCGCGCCGTCGGCTTCGCCCGAGAGGAGGTGCGCCCCGCCGACGCCCCCTACGGCGCGGAGGAGCTGGCGCGCAACTTCGCCCGCGCCGTCCACGCGCATGAGCGGCAGAAGGAGCCCAAGGACCCCGCCCCCCTGCAGCGGTGGGAGGGGCCGGTGCGCTACCGCTTCTACGGCGCCTCGCCCGCCGGCGCCGAAAAGGCCCGCATGGCGCAGCTCGTCCCGCGCCTCGCCGGCGCCACCGGCCTCGACATCGCGCCGGCCCGCACCGACGACGAGGCGAACCTCGCCATTTTCGTCCTCAACGCCGAGGAGCGTCGCTTCTGGCGCTCCAAGCCCGAGGACGAGCGCACGCCCTACAACGTCTCGCGCCTGACGCGGTCGCTGGCCGACAACGACTCGATGCTGTGCGTGCTGACCACCTTCTATGCGCGCGAGGGCGACCCGGACGTCATCGTCGCCGGCGCCACGGTCATCCTGGCGGAGCTGCCGGAGGCGATCCGCACGGCCTGCATCGACGAGGAGGTGACGCAGATCCTCGGCCCGTTCTGGGATCACAACTCCGCCCGACCGTCGATCTTCAACGACGATCAGGAATTCATGTTCCTCACGGACCATGACGAGGACCTGCTGCGCCTGCTCTACGATCCGCGCCTGTCGCCCGGTATGATGCGCGAGGACACGGCCCCGATCCTGCCGCAGATCATCCAGGACCGCCGGCTGGGCCGCCCGGGCCTGGCCGGCTGAGCCGGTCCGCCTCAGGTCTGCGAAATCCCCTGAAATCAGCGGTTTGCCGTTGAATCGCAGCCGCCGAGAGGTCTCGTGCGGCGCGGGTGGGTCTGCTGCGGGCCCGACGGCGGGGTCGATGCGGATGGCCTGAAAGCGGCTCGTCGCCCCGGCTTCCCCGCTCGCCTTCGGCGCCGCGGCATGGCGCACGAACGGGGCGGCCCGGCCCCCGCCGCGGCGGCGACCGTCAGCAGTCGGCCTGCGGCGCCTTGTCCGAATGTTCGCGTTTCGTTTACGGTTCTCGCCGCTCGCTTTCGCGGGCGTCGCGCTTATCTAATTCCGTTGGCGCAGGACAGGGGAGCGGAGCAGGATGACCGAGCTGAAAAAGATCTCGATCCGCGGCGCGCGGGAGCACAACCTCAAGGGCGTCGACGTCGACATCCCCCGCGATCAGCTGGTGGTCATCACCGGGCTCTCCGGTTCCGGCAAGTCCAGCCTCGCCTTCGACACGATCTATGCGGAGGGGCAGCGCCGCTACGTGGAGTCGCTCTCCGCCTATGCTCGCCAGTTCCTCGACATGATGCAGAAGCCGGATGTGGACCACATCACCGGCCTCTCTCCCGCGATCTCCATCGAGCAGAAGACGACGTCGAAGAACCCTCGTTCCACCGTCGGCACGGTGACGGAGATCTACGACTACCTGCGCCTGCTCTTCGCCCGCGCCGGCACGCCCTATTCCCCCGCCACCGGCCTGCCGATCGAGGCGCAGCAGGTGGCGGAGATGGTCGACCGGGTCATGCAGATGGAGGCGGGGACGCGCGCCTACCTGCTCGCCCCGATCATCCGCGACCGCAAGGGCGAGTACCGCAAGGAATTCGCCGAGCTGCGCAAGCAGGGCTTTCAGCGCGTCAAGGTCGACGGAACTTTCTACGAGCTGGACGCGCCGCCGACCCTCGACAAGAAGTTTCGCCACGACATCGACGTCGTCGTGGACCGCATCGTGGTGAAGGAGGGGATCGAGCCGCGGCTGGCGGATTCGTTTTCGACCGCCCTGGGCCTCGCCGACGGCATCGCCATCATCGAGACCGCGCCGCAGGGCGACGACGCGGCGGCGGGCGAGCCCGAGCGGATGACGTTCTCCGAGAACTTCGCCTGTCCGGTCAGCGGCTTCACGATCCCCGAGATCGAGCCGCGCCTGTTCTCCTTCAACGCGCCCTTCGGCGCCTGCCCGGCCTGCGACGGGCTGGGGGTGGAGCTGTATTTCGACGAGCGGCTGATCGTGCCGGACGAGGCGCAATCGCTGTGGGGCGGCGCCATCGCGCCCTGGGCCAAGTCGAAAAGCCCCTATTTCCGCCAGACGCTCGAGGCGCTCGCCAAACACTACGAGTTCGATTTCCATTCGGCGTGGAGGGATCTGCCGGCGCATGTGCGGCAGGTGATGCTGCACGGCTCCGGCGACGACGAGATCCTGTTCCGCTACGACGAGGGCGGCCGCGTCTACCAGATCTCCCGCCCGTTCGAGGGCGTGGTGCCGAACATGGAGCGGCGCTATCGCGAAACCGATTCCAATTGGGTTCGCGAAGAGTTCGAGCGCTACCAGAACAACCGCGCCTGCGGCGCCTGCGGCGGCTACCGCCTGAAGCCCGAGGCGCTGGCCGTTAAGATCGGCGGCGTCCATGTGGGCGAGGTGGTGCAGAAGAGCATCCACGACGCGCTCGAATGGATCGAGGCCGCGCCCTCGCTTCTGAGCCCGCAGAAGCAGGAGATCGCCCGCGCCATCGTCAAGGAGATCCGCGAGCGGCTGGGATTCCTGTCCAATGTGGGCCTCGACTACCTGACGCTGTCGCGCAACTCCGGCACGTTGTCGGGCGGGGAGAGCCAGCGCATCCGCCTCGCCTCGCAGATCGGCTCCGGCCTGACCGGCGTGCTCTATGTCCTCGACGAGCCCTCCATCGGCCTGCATCAGCGAGACAACGGCCGCCTTCTGACGACGCTCAAGAACCTGCGCGACCAGGGCAACACCGTGATCGTGGTGGAGCATGACGAGGAGGCCGTGCGCGAGGCCGACCACGTCATCGACATCGGCCCCGGCGCCGGCGTGCATGGCGGCGAGATCATCGCCGAGGGCACGCCGGGGGAGATCGCCGCTCACCCGAAATCCGTGACTGGGCAGTACCTTACCGGCGTTCGTGAAATCGCCATCCCAGCCGAGCGCCGCAAGGGCAATGGAAAGAAGCTGGTCGTGCAAGGCGCCACCGGCAACAACCTCAAGGACGTCACCGCTGAATTTCCTTTGGGAACATTCACTTGCGTCACCGGGGTCTCGGGCGGCGGCAAGTCCACGCTGACCATCGAGACGCTCTACAAGACCGCCGCCATGCGCCTGAACGGCGCGCGGGAGACGCCGGCGCCCTGCAAGACGATCAAGGGGCTGGACCACCTGGACAAGGTCATCGACATCGACCAGTCGCCGATCGGACGGACTCCGCGTTCGAATCCAGCGACTTATACCGGAGCCTTCACCCACATTCGCGACTGGTTCGCCGGCCTTCCGGAGGCCAAGACGCGCGGCTACAAGCCCGGCCGGTTCTCGTTCAACGTCAAGGGCGGCCGCTGCGAGGCCTGCCAGGGCGACGGAGTCATCAAGATAGAGATGCACTTCCTGCCCGATGTTTATGTGACGTGCGAAAGCTGCGAGGGAAAGCGTTACAATCGCGAGACTTTGGAAATTCTGTTCAAAGGCAAGAGCATCGCCGACGTTCTTGACATGACGGTCGAGGACGCCCAATCCTTCTTCGCCGCCGTGCCCACGATACGCGAGAAGATGGACACGCTGATGCGCGTGGGCCTCGGCTACATCAAGGTCGGCCAGCAGGCGACGACCCTGTCGGGGGGCGAGGCGCAGCGGGTGAAGCTGGCCAAGGAACTGTCCAAGCGCGCCACGGGCCGCACGCTCTACATCCTCGATGAGCCGACCACGGGGCTGCATTTCGAAGACGTCCGCAAGCTCTTGGAAGTGCTTCACGAATTGGTGGAGCAGGGCAATACCGTCGTGGTCATCGAGCACAACCTCGACGTGGTGAAGACGGCCGACTGGATTCTGGACGTAGGCCCCGAAGGCGGGGACGGCGGCGGCGAGCTGGTGGTCTGCGGCACGCCCGAGACGGTGGCGGCGGAACCGCGGTCCCATACCGGCCGGTATCTGCGGGAGATCCTCGCGTCCAAGGGCCGCATCGCCGCCGAGTGACGACGCGCGCCCCTGGCGAGGCGCCGCGCGCCGGTCCTGCCCGATGGGATCCGCGGCGCCCGCGGCGCGCGGCGGGCGGGGCGCTGCGTGTCGCGGCGGTCGGGCTTCGGGGTTCGGGTCATGGCGCAGGGTTGACGGGCTGCCGGGCTCGGGCGCAGGCTGATCGTCCCTAAGAACATAGCAAAAGGGAGGAAAGCGCATGACCGTGGCCCGCATTCTGGCCTCGAAAGGCACCCGCGAGGTTCACACCATCACCAGCGCCGAGAGCGTGGGCGACGCCGCGGCGACGCTGGCGAGCCGGCGCATCGGCGCGCTGGTGGTGTCCGACGACGGCGCGCAGGTGACCGGCATCGTGTCGGAGCGCGACGTGGTGCATTGGCTGGGGCGCGAGGGCGCCGCCTGCCTCAACCGGCCGGTGGCCGATGTGATGACGTCGCGGGTGCAGTGCTGCGCGCCCGAGGAGCCGGTGGCCGAGATCATGGAGCGCATGACCGGCGGGCGATTTCGGCACATGCCGGTGGTGGATGGCGGACGGCTGGCCGGCGTGATCTCCATCGGCGACGTGGTGAAGTACCGGATGAGCGAGCTGACCCATGAAGCGGAGGCGCTGTCGGACATGATCCGCGGCTTCTGACCGGCGGCTTCCGACCCGCGGCCTCTGACCCGCGGCCTCTGACCCGCGGCTTCCGACCCGGGGCGCGCGACCGGGACGGTGCGCAGGGGCCGGGCGGTCGGGGTCGGACCTGAAGGACGGCGCCCCTTGACCGGGCCGACGCGATCGCGTCCAGATGCGGTCCGCTGAAACGCGCGGCCGGCCCCTGGCGAGGGGCGCGAGCCGCCGGAGGGGCGGGGGAGGCGAATGGTCGAACGGGCGCTGCGCACCGGGCTTTATCCGGGCACTTTCGATCCGGTCACGCTGGGACATCTGGACGTGATCCGCCGGGCGGTGAAGCTGGTGGATCGCCTGGTGATCGGCGTGGCGGTGAACCGCGACAAGGGGCCGATGTTCTCGCTGGAGGAGCGCACGGCGATGCTGGAGCGCGCCGCGGCGCCGTTCGCCGAAGAGGCGGGCGTCGAAGTGGTGGCGCAGCCCTTCGAGAACCTGCTGATCCATTTCGCCGAGCAGGTGGAGGCCAACGTCATCATCCGCGGCCTGCGGGCGGTGTCGGATTTCGAGTACGAATTCCAGATGGTCGGCATGAATCGCGCCATGAACGACCATATCGAGACGGTGTTCCTGATGGCGGACGCCCATCACCAGGCCATCGCCTCCAAGCTGGTGAAGGAGATCGCGCGGCTGGGCGGCGACATCACCGGCTTCGTGTCGCCGGAGGTGGCGGCGGCGCTGTCGGAGCGGCTGGGCCGCTGAGGCGGCGTTCGACGCGGGACCGGGGTCCTGCGGTCGCGAGGGCGCCGGGATCGGGCGGGGTCAGCCGGCGGCGCGGTCCGAAAGGGGGGGCGCCAGGGCGGCGTCCGCATCGGCCGTCCATTCCATGACTTCGTGCAGTTCGGCCTGGGACATGGGCTTGCCGAAGAGGAAGCCCTGAAAGACGTCGCAGCCGAGATCGGCGAGCAGGCTTTCCTCGCGGTCCGTTTCGATGCCTTCGGCGGTGACCGACATGCCCAGGCGATGTCCGAGGGCGACGATGGCCCCGATGACGTCGCGGGCGCGGGTTTCGTCCACGCCGAGGGCCTGGACGAAAGAGCGATCGAGCTTGAGCCGGTCGAAGCCGAAGCGCCACAGATAGGCGAGCGAGCTGTAGCCGGTGCCGAAATCGTCCATGGCGATGCCGACGCCGAGGCTCTTGAGCTCTTCGAGCTGTCGAGAGACGCCTTCCAGATCGGAAATCAGGAGGGATTCGGTCACCTCCAGCTCGAAGCGCTGCGGCGGCAGGCCGGTGCGCTGCAGGGCGGCGCGCACCGTCTCCCCGAGGCGGCCGTCGCCGAACTGCTGAACCGAGAGGTTGACCGAGACGGTCATGGGTTCGGGCCAGGCGGCGGCGGAGGCGGCGGCCTGCTCGATGGCCCAGGCGCCGAGGCGGTTGATGACGCCCATTTCCTCGGCCACGGGAATGAATTCGCCCGGCGACACCGGGGCCCCGTCGCCGTCGCGCAGGCGCATGAGCGCCTCGAAGCCCTGGGTGCGGCGGGTTTCGCGGTTGACGAGAGGCTGGAAGGCGAGGCTGAAGCGATCCTTGGCCATGCCTTCGGTGATCCAGCGTTCGACCTCGCGCCGCCGGCGGGCGCGGGTCTCCATCCGCGGCTCGAACATCATGGCGCCGGGCCTGGAGATGGCGCGCGCCTCGTGCAGCGCGATTTCGGAGCGGCGCAGGGCCAGTTCGATGTCGTCGGCGTCGCGGTCGAGCAGGTAGCCGCCGAGACAGACGGAACCGGCGGGGCCGGCATCGACGGGCAGGGCGGCCTGGGCCCGCTCGCCCACGCGGCCGAGAAGCGCGTCGGCGTCCTTGGGGTCGCGGATGCTCATGAGCGCGGCGAAATCGTCCGGGCCGGTGCGCGCCACGAGATCGCCGCGGCGCAGCCCCCCGCGCAGCGCGAGGGCAAGCCGGCGCAAAAGCGCGTCGCCGGCGACGCGGCCATGCTGGTCGTTGAAGGCCTTGAAACGGTCCACGTCGACGCAGATCAGCATGAGCTGCATGCGCGGCCCCTCCTCGGACCGGCGCAGCGCCTCGGCGGCGGCGACGAAGCCCTTGCGGTTGATGAGGCCGGTGAGGGGATCCTGCTCCGCCAGTCGCCGAACGGCGTCCTCGGCGCGTCTGGCGCGGCCGCGGATGACGTGCCAGCCGAGGGCGGGACCGAGGAAGGCGAGGGCGACGAGCGCGGTGAGCCCGGCGCCGGTGCGCAGCAGGATCGCGCCCATGGAGGCGGAGGACGCGCTCATGTCCAGCACGAGATGCGCGGAGCCGATGCGGCGGCCGTCCACGTCGAAGAGCGGCAGGGCGACCTGGGCCGCGACGTCCGGCCCGCCGGCCGTTTCGCGGCCGCGCAGCAGGTTGACGAAGGTGCGCCCCTCTTCCACCGCCAGCCAGGCGTCGGGCCGGGCGTCGGGGAGGCGCGGGCCGTCGAGGAGGGCATGATCCGAATCGAGGGCGGGCGCGCCGTTGGCGTCATAGAGGCGGAAGCTGATGGCGTCGCCGATGGCGGAAGCGAAGTAGATGACCACGCGTTGCCGGGCGTCCGGCGGACGGCCTTCGAGCAGTTCCTCGAGATTCGGCATCTCGGTCTGCAGGTATTCGACCCAGCCCTGGGAATTGCGCTCCGCATAGCGGATCAGGGCCTGCTCCGTCGTCCAAAGAAACAGCCATCGGACGCCGACCGCGAGCGCCGCGCCGACGACGACGATCGCCAAAATGCCGGTCAAACCTCCGGCGACCTGCTCGCGCAGCCGTTGGGACATAACGCCTCCTCCCCGGAGTTCGCCTTGCGGTTGCGTCCGGTGACAAGAGGGTTACCGCCTGAGGATTTCCGACTCCCTAACGCCGCTTCCACAGGTCGGTTTGACGCGGACGGCCATCCGCGATAGCTCGCAGACCGTTCTCGAACAGCGAGGAGAGCCTGGCGATGAGACGATTTGCGGCCGCCCTGCTGGCGTGCGCGTTCCTGCTGACCCCGATGGAGGCCCCTGCCGTGGAGCTGGACGACCCCAAAAACACCCTGGTGATCGAGCTGAAGGACCAAGGCGAGGTCTATATTCAGCTGCTGCCCCAGGTGGCCCCCAAGCATGTCGAGCGCATCAAGACGCTGGCGCGCGAGGGATTCTACGACGGCGTGGTGTTCCACCGCGTGATCGACGGCTTCATGGCGCAGACCGGCGACCCGACGGGCACGGGCCGCGGCGGGTCGGACTATGACGATCTGCCGGCCGAGTTTTCGAACGTGCCGTTCGAGCGGGGCACGGTGGGCATGGCGCGCTCCCAGAACCCCAATTCGGGGAACAGCCAGTTCTTCATCATGTTCGACCGGGGGCATTTCCTGAACGGTCAGTACACGGTGTGGGGCCAGGTGATCGAGGGCATGGACGCGGTCGATGCGATCACCAAGGGCGAGCCGCCGGCGAACCCGGACAAGATGCTCAAGGTTCAGGTGGCGTCGGACCGCTGATCGCGCTGCCCTGAACGAAAAAACGCCCGGCGAGGGGGACCTCGCCGGGCGTTTTGCGTTTCGGGGCGGGGATCAGGCGCGCTCGCGGATCTCCACGACCCAGGCGGCGACGAGGGCGAAGAGGATGTGGCCCCAGAGCGCGACCCAGGCGATGCCGGCGAAGCCGAGGAACGGCGGGTTGCCGGCGACCAGATGCGCCATCACGTAGAGGGCGAAGACCCAGAGCCCGACGCCGTAGACGGCGGCGACCCCGAACCAAGGCAGGCGCGGCGTGAGGCGGCCGGCGAGGGGGCGGGCGATGAAGAGCCAGCCGACGGGGTAGGCGAGAAGCCCGGTCATATAGTGCACGAGGGAGCCGACGCCGGGACCGCTCCACCCGAAGAGGACCTTCATGGAGGCGGCGGCGAGCGGCGAGGGCGCCAGCTTGGCGAAGCCGAAGAGCGGGGAGAGCGCCTGGCCGAAGAGGTCGAAGGCGAAGGTCGCGAAGGCGCCGGCCGTGAGCAGCGTGGTCAGCAGGCGCAGGTCGAGGGCGGGCAGCGCGGCGGGAGACGGGGAGGGCGCGGCGGCGGCGGGCATGGCAGGGTCCTTTCCAGCGAGGTCCTTGGCGTCGGGCGGCCGGTGCATGCCGGCCGTGGCGGGGATAAGGGGCGCGGCGGGAGGTCGCGCATGCATTGTTGCAGGCCCTGCACGAGAAGGTCATTGGCCGGTGACGACCGCGTTTTCGTATCTTGAAGCCCAGGGGAGGAGCGCCCATGGCTCGGTTTTTCTTTGCGATCGCCGCTTTGCTGACGCTGGGTCTGCCGGCGCCGGCGCCGGCGCAGGACGCCGCGGACGGGCCGGCGCGGGTCTGGTCGGCGGAGTGGCCGCGCACGGATTTCGATCGGAACTCGGTCGACCTGACGGAGATCTTCAGCGGCGGGCCGCCCAAGGACGGCATTCCGGCCATCGACGACCCAAGCTTCGCCCCGGCGTCGGAGACGGACCTGCCGGGGCGCGAGCCGGTTCTGGTGCTGGAGCTGGAGGGCGAGACGCCGCGCGCCTATCCGCTGCGCTACCTGACCTGGCATGAGATCGTGAACGACCGCATCGGGGACCGCCCGGTGATCGTGACGTTCTGCCCGCTGTGCAATTCGGCCCTGGCGTTCGACGGCGTGGTCGAGGGGCGGGAGCTGAGCTTCGGCGTCAGCGGCAAGCTGCGCCATTCCGACATGATCATGTACGACCGTCAGACGGAGAGCTGGTGGCAGCAGTTCCATGGCGAGGCGGTCGTGGGCGAGCTGCTGGGCGCTCGGCTGACCGTGCTGCCGAGCTGGCTGGAGGATTGGGCGGGGTTCCGGGCGCGCCATCCCCAGGGTTTGACGATGCAGGAGCCGCAGGCGTGGCGGCGCGCTTACGGAATGAATCCCTATGCGGGGTATGATTCGAGTCCCACGCCGTTCCTTTACCGAGGCGAGCCGCCGCCCCATGGCGTGCCGGCGCTGGCGCGGGTGGTGCGCGTGGGCGAGCGGGCCTGGCCGCTGACGCGGCTGGCTGCGGCCGGCGAGATCGAGGAGGCGGGCGTTCGGCTAGTTTGGCGGACCGGACAGGCGAGCGCGCTCGACGCCGGCGTGATGGCCGACGGGCGCGACGTGGGCACGGTGCGCGTGTTCGATGCCGAGACCGGCGCGCCGGCGGTGGCGGAAGTGGTTTTCGCGTTCGCCTTTCATGCGTTCGAGCCGGACGGCGAGTGGATGCTGGGAAAGTAGGTCAACCCCCGATTTAGTGGTTGACCAACCGCACGCTCTCAGGTATACATCTAGGCAAGCTGGGGAAAGCAGGCGCCGACGGGCTCCGACCAAGAGGTCGGGGCCTTTTTCGTTTCCGGGCCGCAGGCTGCGGCGGGAC
>JBCBYE010000419.1:0-4405 GCA_039816075.1 Pseudomonadota bacterium
CGCAGCGCCGCGCGCCGCAGCAGCCACAGCGTCAGCGCGCCCGACAAGGTCGTGGCGAGCGCGCAGGCCGAAAAGCCCATCACAGGCGACAGGCCCACGGCGATGGCGGCGTTGGCGGCCATGCCCCACAGCGCCGCGCGGAACGGCGTGCGCGTGTCTTCGCGCGCGAAGAAGATCGGCTGCGCCACCTTGGCCAACATGAAGACGGGCAGCCCCGCGCCGTAGATCGCCACGGCCAGCGCCGTCGCCGCCGCATCCGCCTCTCCGAAGGCGCCGCGCCCGAAGAGGACCGAGACGATGGGGCCGGGGATCGCGATCAGCGCGACCGCGGCCGGCAGCGCCAGCGCCAACGAGAACTCGGCGGAGCGGCTGACCGCGTCCCGCGCCCCCGCCGCATCGCCCGCGGTCAGGCGGCGCGCCAGCTCCGGCAGCAGGACCACGCCCACCGCGACGCCGATCACGCCCAGCGGCAGCTGATAGAGCCGGTCTGCGTAATAGAGCCAGGCCACGGCGCCGTCGAAGAAGCTGGCGACCTGCCGGCCCACGACCAGGTTGATCTGCATGACGCCCGCCGACAGCGCCGCGGGAAACGCGATGGCGGCCAGACGCGACAGCTCCGGCGTCCAGCGCGGCGCGCGAAGGCGCAAGGGCATGCCGGCCCGCGCCGCGGCGCGCCAGACCAGGGCCACTTGCGCCACGCCCGCCGCCGCCACGCCCCAGACCAGCCATGCGCCGGCCCGGTCGCCCACCGCCGCCGGCGCGCCGACCAGGGTCGTTTCGGCCGGCAGACCGGCCCAGGCGAGGCCCAAGGCGCCGATCAGGATCAGGTTCAGCAGCACCGGCGCCGCGGCGGCTGCGGCGAAGCGCCCGAGCGCATTCAGAACCCCCGACAGCAGCGCCGCCAGCGAGATGAAGAGGATGTAGGGGAACGCCACCCGTCCCATCGCCGTGGCCAGCGGCAGCCGCTCGTCCCCCGCGAAGCCGGAGGCGAGCGCCAGCACCAGCCAGGGCATCACCGCCTGCGCCGCCAGCGTGAAGACCAGCAGAAAGACGGTCAGGGCCGCCAGGGCCTCCTCGGCGAAGCGTCGCGCCGCCTCCGACCCCTCCGCCTCCAACCGGCGCGAGAACATCGGCACGAAGGCGGCGTTGAAGGCCCCTTCGGCGAAGAAGCGCCGAAAAAGGTTGGGCAACGTGAAGGCGGCCACGAAGGCCTGCGCCACGGGCCCGGCGCCCAGCGAGGCGGCGATCAGGATGTCGCGCGCGAAGCCCAGGATACGGCTCGCCATGGTCCAGCCGCCGACCGTGGCGAAGGCGCGGATCAGGCGGGACGGACGGCGCGCGGGCGCGGCCGGCTCGGCCAAACGCTCAGCTCCCGGCGGCGGGGGCGGGGGCCGCGGCCTCCACCGCGGCGCGCAGCTTGCTCTCGATGGCGCGCATTTTGCTCTCGGTCGTGATCTTCAGCCCGAAGAGATCCTTGACGTAGAACACGTCCACCGCCTGTTCGCCGTAGGTCGCGATGATGGCGGAATAGATCGACACGTTGCAGGCGGCGAGCGCCCGCGTCAGATCGTAAAGCAGGCCGACGCGATCATGCGTGTCCACCTCCACCACGGTGTAGAGGTCGGACGAGGCGTTGTCGAAAGCGATGCGGGTGGGCACGACGAACTTGCTTTCGCGCCGCTTGACCCGGCGCTTGGGCATGAGGGCGTCGCGGGCCACCACCTCGCCCTTGAGGATGCGGTCCACGCTTTTGCGCAGACGGTCGAGCCGATCCAGCGCGTAGGGATGGCCGTCCGCGTCCTGGATCCAGAACACCGAGGCGGCGTAGCCGTCCGACGTGGTGAAGGTGCGCGCATCGACCACGTTGGCCCCGGCGAGCGCCAGCGCGCCGGCGAAGCGGCTGAAAAGGCCCGGATGGTCGGCCATGTAGAAGCTGGCGCGCGTGGCGTCGCGGCTTTCGTCCGCGGCGAAGTCCGACGTGACCTCCCCGTCCTTGGCGACGCGGCCCAGCCGGGCGATCACCGCCTGGCTCGCCGGCGACAGCGACAGGAAGAACGGCGGGTAGTGCCGCTCGATCTCCACCTCCACCTCCTGCAGCGACCAGTCCGGCAACGCCTCGCGGAAGATGTCCTGCGCCTCGTGGATGCGCTCGTTGCGGCTGGGCGCGTCGCCGCCGCCGGTCAGCGCCTCGCGCGTGCGGCGGTAGAGCGTGCGCAGCAGCTGCGCCTTCCAGTTGTTCCAGGCCCCCGGCCCCACCGCCATGATGTCGCAGACCGTCAGCACCAGCAGCAGCTTCAGCCGCGACGGCGCGCGCACCGTCTGGGCGAAGGCGTCCACCGTGGCCGGATCGCCGATGTCCCGCTTCTGCGCCACGTCGGACATCAGCAGATGGTGGCGCACCAGCCAGGCGATGGTGTCCACCTGTCCGTCGTCCAGGCCGAGGCGCGGCGCGATCTGCCGCACGATGCGCTCGCCGAGGATCGAGTGATCCTCCTCGCGGCCCTTGCCGATGTCGTGCAGCAGCAGCGCGACGTAGAGGACCGTGCGGTCCACGCCCTTTTCGAGGATGCCGGAGGCGACCGGCAGGTCTTCGACCAGCTGACCCGTTTCGATCCGGTGCAGGATCGAAACGGCCAGGATCGTGTGCTCGTCCACCGTGTAGTGGTGGTACATGTTGAACTGCATCATCGCTACGATGCGTCCGAACTCCGGCATGAAGGCGCCCAGAACGCCGGTTTCGTTCATCCGGCGCAGCGCGCGTTCGGGGTTGTCCGAGCCCACGAGCAGCCCCAGGAACAACGTGTTGGCCACCGGATCCGTGCGCAGCGCGTCGTCGATCAGGTCGAGATTAGCCGCCAGCATGCGCATGGCGTTGGGATGGATCAGCGCGCCGGTCCGCAGACCTGCATCGAAAAGGCGCAGGATGTTGACCGGGTCGTCGCGGATCACGTCCTCCGACGGCAAGGAAATGCGGCCGTCACGCATTTCGAACGGTCCAGGCGCCGCATCGCGCCCTCCGAAGCTGAGCGCGCGCATCAAGGAGGTGAGGACGGGCCGCTTCTTGACGTGCCTCGCCTCAAGCTCTGCAAGGAAGATGCGCGTCAGCTCCCCGACGGCCTTGGCGTGCTGGAAATAGCGCTGCATGAACCGCTCGACCGCGCGCTGCCCGCCCTCGTCCTCGAAGCCCAGCCGGCGCGCCACCTCCACCTGCTGATCGAAGCTCAGCAGCTCGTTGGCGCGGCCGGCGGACCAGTGCAGATGCTGCCGGACGGTCCACAGGAACGTCTCCGCCTCCAGGAACACGGCGACCTCGTCGACGCTGTAGACGCCTTTTTCCACCAGGTCGCGGGCCGAGTCGGCGTGGTAGAGATACTTGGCGATCCACCACAGCGTTTGCAGATCGCGAAGGCCGCCCTTGCTCTCCTTGACGTTGGGTTCGAGCAGGTAGCGGGAGCCGCCGTGCCGGTCATGGCGCTGAGACCGCTCCTCCAGCTTCGCCTCCACGAATTCGGGGCCGCTACGGCTGAAAAGCTCGTCCCAGAGGCGCGCCTCCAGATCCGCCGCAAGCTCCGCGTCGCCGGAAATCAGTCGCTGTTCGAGCAGCGACGTGCGGATCGTCAGATCCTGCCGGGCGAGGCGCAGGCAATCGTCGGCGGTTCTGGTGGAATGGCCGACCTTCAGGCGCAGGTCCCACAACAGATAAAGGACGGATTCCACCAGGCTCTCGATCCACGCGGTCTGCTTCCAGTGGGTCAGGAACAGCAGATCGACGTCCGAAAAGGGCGCCATCTCCGCCCGTCCGTAGCCGCCGACCGCCAGCACCGCGAGGCGCTCGCCCTCGGTCGGCATGGGGTTGGGATGCAGCCAGTTGCGCGCGGCGTCGAGGGTCAGCGCCACGACGCCGTCGGTCAGCGCGGCGAGCGCGCGGGAGGCTTCGGCGCCCCGCCACGGGTCGTCGGCGAAGGCCGCCTCGATGCGGGCGCGGCCGGCTTCCAGCGCCTCGCGCAGAACCCCGGCGCAGGCGGCGCGGGCGGCGGCGGGGCCGTCCTTCGCGTCGCTGCCGGTGGCGGCGGCTTCCAAACGGCGCAGAACGGCGGCGCGGTCCAGCACCGTGTCGGGCGGCAGCAGAGGCGGAGCGGGCGGCGCGGTGCCGCGTCGCCCGGTCTTGCGCGCCCGCGGGGCCTTGGCGGCCGCGGCCAGGGCCTTGCCGGCGGCGCGGGCGCCTTGGCGCGTCCGCGCCGCCCGCCGCGGCTTGGGCGGCGCCTTCGTCAAGCGCCCGGCGCCGGCGGCTGCTGCGGGTCCTCGGTGGCGGCCGGCGTCGGCGTCGGCGGAGGCGGCGCCTCGCCCGACGGCGTTTCGACCAGCACGAAGCCCTCCGGTCCCGCCTCCACGATGGCGAGGCGGC
>JBCBYE010000102.1:0-9624 GCA_039816075.1 Pseudomonadota bacterium
CTGGTGCCATCACTGATGGACGCGCTGGCGTAGGGGTGGCGAGGCCCGCAGCCACCAGCCGTTCGGCCAGGGCGTCGGCGGCAAGGGCGGCGGCCTCCGGATCGCCGGCATTCGCCAGGGGTTCGAGCAGGTCCAGCGCCGCCTGCACGGCCCGGGGCGCGCCGAGGCCGGAGAGCAGCGCGGCGCCGACCTCGCGCCGCTCCTCATCCGTGGCGTCGCCGCCGGACAGGACCCGGCGCATCGTCTCCGCCGTCGGGCCGCTGCGGACGGTCGGCGGCAGCGCGCCCGGAAACACCTGCGGCTGCAGCGCGGCGAAGGCGGGGCCGGCCCCTTGGAAATCCTCGGCCCCCAGCCAGACGCCGTCCTCGGGCCGGCTTTGCACGCCGACGGCGCCGCCCTGCATCAGAAGGCCGTGCAGCCCCGAGGCCAGCGCCTCGGCGAACTGCTGTTCGGGCGCGGAGAGCGGGCGCGCGCCGCCGTCGCTCAGCGCCGCGCGAAGGCCGGCGGCGAGGCCGGCGCGCAGCTCCGCCGGATCCTCGCCCTGCCCCTGCATCATGGCGCGCAGCCGGGGGGCGAGGCCGCCATCCTCCAGCACGGCCGAGGCCTCGCGCAGCCAGATCGCCGGTTCGGGGCCGGAAATGCCGTCATCCATGACCCAGAAATAGTCGAAACCCGCTTCCACCGTCAGCGAGGCGGCCTCGGCGGCGACCAGCGTCAGCCGCGCATCCAAGGCCGACGGTCCGAAATCGTAGTCCAGATCGAGCTCCGCCCGCTCGAACCGCAGGGCGTCGTAGCCGAGCGCCGAGATGGGGCCGGCGGCGGGCGTCGGCAGGCAGCCCAGCGACGCCTCCGCCCCATGGGCGCGCAGCGCCGTCCAGCTGCGATCGCCTTCGGTGCGGCTGACGATGTCCAGCTCCGCGATCTCCACCACGCAGTCCTCGTCGCTGCTGGGATCGGGCGACGGCGGATAGACCGCCAAGCCGGTCATCACGTAACGCTGGCCCGCGTCGAGAATGTCGAGCCGGTCGTATTCCACGTCGACCTGGTTGCGCAGCAGGCTGATGCCGATCTGCGCCAGGCTGCGGCCCAGCAGCTCCACCGTCAGCAGGTTCCAGATGGGCGTGTCCGGGCGCGCCGGGGCCGGGGCGAGCGCCACGGCGCAGGCGGCGACGAGCGCGAGGGAGGAGGCGGCGGGGGAGGCGAGGCGCATGGCAATGGTCCTGTGCGAATGGCCGACGCGGCGCGGGCCGGGCGGAGGGCGCGGCAGGCCGACGGCGGCGTGAAGACAACGGTCGGCAGGTTAAGCGCGTCGGCGCGAGGACGTCACCCCCTCGAACGGCGGAGGTTCGCTTGCGGCGCGGCCTCGGGGCGCGGCGCGGGGGCGCATGCTCGGGGCGTTGGACGCCGCGGCGCGGCGACCCACATCCGGGGCATGTCCGATGACCCAGACGCCTCCGCCCCGATGTCGGGCGACGCCGCGGCCGCGCCGCTCCGCCTCGCGATCCTGGGCGCCTCGCGCGGGATCGGCGCGCTGACCGTGGCCTGCGCCCTGTCGCGCGGGCATTCCGTGACCGCCCTGGCGCGCGATCCGTCGGAGCTGCCGGGGCCGGAGGGCCGCCTGTCCCGCGTCGCCGGCGATGCGCGGGAGGCGGCGGCGCTGGACAGCGCCCTGACCGGGGCCGATGCCGTGCTCTATACGCTCGGCACGCCCGGCAGCGCGCGCGGGCCGTTCGGGGGCGCCGTGACGCTGCATTCGCAGGCGACGGCGGTGCTGATCGAGCGGATGGAGGCGGCCGGCCTGCGCCGCCTGATCGCCGTGACGGGCTACGGCGCGGGGGACAGCCGCGCGGCCATGAGCCGGCCGGAGCAGATGGCGCACCGCCTGTTCCTCGGCCGCCCCTATGCGGACAAGGACCGGCAGGAGGCGCTGATCCGCGCCAGCGCGCTGGACTGGACGATCGCGCGTCCGGTGATCCTGCGCGACGGCCCGGCGGCGGGCTGCCGCACGCTGCGCGACCCGTCGACCTGGCGGAACGGCTTCGTGAACCGCGTCGACGTGGCGGATTGGCTGGTGGCGCGGGCCGAGGACGGCGGCTGCGTGCACGAGGCGCCGGTGCTCAGCCGCTAGCGTGCTTCATGCGCCTGCGCGGGAGGGCGGCTGTTCGGCCCGGCGCCATGGGCCGCCCTTGCGTCGGCGGGTCCGGCGGCGCCGACATGCCAGGCGCTGCCGGCTGGAAGACGTTCGGCGCGAGGCCGCGCGGTCGGACGGAACCAACGTCTCGCCGGCGGGGCTCCGCCGACCATCGGGCGCGCTCAGGCGGCGTCGACGAAGCGGAGCGTTCGGCAGCGCCTGCGCAGCGCCTGGACGTCGGGGCGGACCGTCGCCGGATCTTCGGTCGCCGCGCGCGCCAGAAGAGCGGCGAGCGCCTCCGCCCCCTGGACGTCGAGACCCCAGCGCACCGCCTCGTTGACGCCCAGGCGCAGACCCTCGCGCGTTCCGCCCTGCCCGTCCGGCAATCCGATGGCGGAGGCGAGGAGGCCGGCGGCCTCCAATCGGCGGGCCAGCGCTTCGCCGCCGCCATGGGGCCCGGCCTCCAGCGCGAAGGCGTGGGATCCGGTGAAGCCCCGGGCCGGATCGCCATGCACGGCGACGCCCTGCGCGTGCAGCGCGGCGGCGAAGGCGCGGGCGACGCGCCGCATCTCCGCGGCATAGGCCGGGCCCTGCGCCAGCCAGTCGGTCAGGGTCACGCCCAGCGCGGCCGCCTTGGCGGCGTCGTAGTTGGCGGTGAGGCCGGGAAAGGCGATGGCGTCGAGGCGCTGCGCGATCTCGGCCTCGTTCGTGACGATGAGGCCGGAGGGCGGACCGCCGAGGCTCTTGTAGGCGCTCATGGTCATCACATGCGCGCCCTCGGCCAGGGGATCGGGCCAGGCGCCGCCGGCGATGGGGCCGCTGAGATGCGCGGCGTCGAACATCAGGGCGGCGCCGACCTCGTCCGCGATGGCGCGCGCCTCCGCCACCGGATGCGGCCAGAGGTTCAGGGAGCCGCCGAGCGTTATGATCCGGGGTCGGATGCGCCGGGCCGCCGCGCGCAGGCCGTCCGGATCGACGGAGTAGTCGGCGGCGTTCACCGGCGCGTCGTGAACCACGAGGCCGTAAAGGCCCGCGGCGCCGGGCGCGTGATGCGTGACATGGCCGCCGATGGCGGCGGGCGGCGCCAGGATCGCGTCGCCGGGCGTCGCCAGGGCCATGAACGCCATGAGGTTGGCGACAGCGCCGGAGGGGGCCCGGATTTCCGCATGACGGGCGCGAAACACCTGCGCGGCGAGCTCGGCCGTCAGCACCTCGATCTCTTCGATGGCCTGCAGGCCGGTCTCGTACTTGGCGCCGGGCCAGCCGAGCGAGGGGCGCTGACCGAGGCCGGAGGCCAGCAGCGCCTCCGCCCGCGGGTTCATCACATTGGCGGCCGGGTTGAGGTTGAAGCTTTCCGCTTCGTGCAGCGCGCGGCTGCGGACGGCGAGCGCTTCGATCCGCGCCGCGATGTCGGCGGGCGCGGCGCCGGCGGCGTCGGCGGCCAGACGCTGCACCAGATCCTCGCTGTCCGCCGGGACCCAGCCGCGGCGGGCGAGGGCGGTCACGTCCGCTCCAACGCCGCGACGCCGGGCAGCGTCTTGCCTTCGAGCCATTCGAGGAACGCGCCCCCGGCGGTGGAGACGTAGGAAAATTTCGGCCCCGCGCCGCTGGCGTTCAGCGCCGCCACCGTGTCGCCGCCGCCGGCGACGCTCAGCAGCTCGCCCGCCTCGGTCAGCGCGGCGGCCTTCAGCGCGGCGGCGTTGGTGGCAGCGTCGAAGGGCTGCAGCTCGAACGCGCCCAGCGGACCGTTCCAGACCAGCGTCTTCGCCTCGGCGAAGCGGCGTTCGACCTCCACCACGCTGGCGGGACCGGCGTCGAGGATCATGGCGTCGCCGGGCACATGGTCGACCCCGACGACCTGCGAGGGGGCGTGGGCCTTGAACTCCCGCGCCACGACGGCGTCCGTGGGCAGGATGATGTCGCAGCCCTTCGCCTCCGCCTCCGCCAGGATTTCGCGGGCGGTGGGGGCGAGATCGTGCTCGCACAGCGACGTGCCCACGTCCTTGCCCTGGGCTGCGAGGAAGGTGTTGGCCATGCCGC
Organism: Pseudomonadota bacterium; assembly: GCA_039816075.1. Lineage (GTDB taxonomy): Bacteria > Pseudomonadota > Alphaproteobacteria > Rhodobacterales > Rhodobacteraceae > Albimonas. Next base: position 4,172 of record JBCBYE010000102.1, read on the forward strand.
CGCCGATGACGATGGCGTCCACGCGCTCCAGCAGGTTGCCCAGCAGGTCGAGCTTGGTGGACACCTTGGCGCCGCCGACCACGGCCACCACCGGCCGTTCCGGCGCGCCGAGGGCGCGGGACAGCGCCTCCAGCTCCGACTGCATCAGTCGGCCGGCGGCCGCGGGCAGCAGCCGCGCCACGCCCTCGGTGGAGGCGTGGGCGCGATGGGCCGCGCTGAAGGCATCGTTGACATAGACGTCGCCCAGCTCCGCCAGCGCCTTGGCGAAGGCGGGATCGTTGGCCTCCTCGCCGGCATGAAAGCGGGTGTTCTCGAGCAGCAGCGTCTCGCCGTCCTTCAGCGCGTCGACGGCGGCGGCGGCCACGTCGCCGATGCAGTCCTCGCCGAAGGCGACCGCGGAGCCCAGCGCCTCGGCCAGCGGGGCCTGCACGGCCTTGAGGCTCATCTCCGCCGCACGCTTGCCCTTGGGTCGGCCGAAATGGGCGAGCAGCACGGGCTTGCCGCCGGCGGCGAGCACGTCGCGGATGGTGGGCAGCACCGCCTCTATCCGCGTGGCGTCGGTGACGCGCCCGTCCTGCATGGGCACGTTGAGATCGACCCGGATCAGCGCGACGCGTCCGTCCAGGTCGAGATCGTCCAGGGTCTTGAAGGTCATGATCGTCCCATGAGGTTCAGCAGGCCCACGATCAGCCCGGCCGTGGCGAAAAAGTTGGCGGAGAAGAACGTCGGCAGCACCCGGACCGACGGCTTGGCATCGAGCTTGGCGTTGATCGCTTCGAGCCCGCCTTCCATGCAGGCAGGGCGCTCTTCGATCTTTCCCACCCGATCACGAATGTCTCGCACGTCGACCTTCAGCTCGGCCACGTCGGCCTCGAGCCTGGCGACGCGCTGCGTCAGCGTCGGATCCTCGGGATCGAAAGGCCCGCCGGTGGATGACGGCCCCCCGCCGGAGCGTCCGCCGCCGGGAAAATCAACGATGGCGTTCGGCGGCATCGAGGGCCTCCCAGCGCCGCATTACCCAACGCTCGTTGACAAGCTCGACACTGCCGCAGGCAAGGCAGGTGAGGGGCAGAACGGGAAGGTAGCCTCGGTGCACGCCGGTCGCTTGGTCGAAAAAGACGACGCCGGACACGACGCCGTCCTCATCCGATATCGCGACGTCGAAGTTCCGTTCGCCGCAGCTTGCGCAGCGTCGGTCAGCGAAGATCGTCTTCGCTATGCGCTCAATCTCCGAGTTGGAGATGGAGCGCGCGCCGGCGACCGGACCATCCATGGGCATGAGATTACACGCCTCAGATCAGCTTCGCCATCGCCACCGCCGTGTCGCTCATGCGGTTGGAGAAGCCCCACTCGTTGTCGTACCAGCTCATCACCCGCACCAGCGTCCCCTCCATGACCTTGGTCTGGTCCATGTGGAACAGGCTGGAGTGGCTGTCGTGGTTCATGTCGACGCTCACCAGCGGCTCTTCGGTGAAGCCCAGGATGCCCTTCAGCGGGCCGTTCGCGGCGCTGCGGATCGCCTCGTTGATCTCCTCGACCGTGGTCGCGCGCGAGGGGATGAACTTGAAGTCCACCACCGACACGTTCGGCGTCGGCACGCGGATCGCGGTGCCGTCGAGCTTGCCGTTGAGCTCCGGCAGCACCAGGCCCACAGCCTTGGCCGCGCCGGTGGACGTCGGGATCATGCTCATGGCCGCGGCGCGGGCGCGGTAGAGGTCCTTGTGCATGGTGTCGAGCGTCGGCTGATCCCCGGTATAGGCGTGGATCGTGGTCATGAAGCCCTTCTCGATGCCCACCGCCTGGTTCAGCACATGGGCCACCGGCGCCAGGCAGTTGGTGGTGCACGAGGCGTTGGAGACGACCGTGTCCTCGGCCGTCAGCGCGTCGTGGTTCACGCCGTAGACGATGGTCTTGTCGGCGCCGCCGGCGGGGGCGGAAACGAGGACGCGCTTGGAGCCGTTCTCCAGATGCATCGCCGCCTTCTCGCGGCTGGCGAAGATGCCGGTGCATTCCAGCGCCACGTCGACGTCGCCCCAGGGCAGCGCCTTGGGGTCGCGCTCGGCCGTCGCCTTGATGGGTCCGCGGCCCACGTCGATGCTGTCGCCGCTGACGGTCACCGTGCCGGGAAAGCGGCCGTGCACGCTGTCGTAGCGCATCAGGTGGGCGTTGGTCTCCACCGGGCCCAGGTCGTTGATGGCGACCACCTCGATGTCGGTGCGCCCGCTTTCGACGATGGCGCGCAGCACGTTGCGCCCGATTCGCCCGAATCCGTTGATCCCCACCTTCACGGCCATCCGTCGTCCTCCTGTTCGGACCGGGGCGAAGGCCCGGTCCAGATGCGTCGCGGGCCTTATAGCGCCGGGGCCGGCAGGGGCAAACGGATCGACGTCCCCCGCGCTTAACCGGACGGTAAGCCTGGCGAGCGATTTTCCGGCGGCGCGCGGCCGAAGCCGCGCCGTCGGATACGGGCGGAGCGACGGGGAGGCCGCGTTTCGCCCTTGCAAGATCGGCGCAGGGGGCGCCGGTCCGTGCCAGCAGGAGCCGCTTCATGATCCGCAAGACCCTGGTCACCGCCGCCGCGCTCGCCGCCGTCGCCGCGCCCGCCGCCGCCAACGAGTTCGCGCCCGCGCTGCGCGCCCTGGCCGAGGAAACGCTGCGCCCCATCGCCCAGGACCCGGCCGTGGTCGCCGCCATCCAGGCGCGCAACGGCGATCTGGTGACCGACCAGGCCGAAATCGACCGGCTGGACAAGGAATGGCGCGCCCAGGTGGGCAGCGCCGACGCGCCGCTGGTGGCCGCGGTGTCCGGCACCCCCGCCGCGCAGACCCTGGCCGCCGCGCGCGACGCCTCCGCCGGCCTGCTGACGGAGATCTTCGCCATGGACGCGGCGGGCCTGAACGTCGCCGTCTCCGACCCGACGTCCGACTACTGGCAGGGCGACGAGGCCAAGTGGCAGGAGACCTACAAGGCCGGCCCCGAGGCCGTGCACGTGTCGGAGGTGGAGCTCGACGAATCCACCCAGACCTACCAGGCGCAGGTCAGCCTGCCGGTGGTGGACCCGAACAGCGGCGACGCCATCGGCGCGGTGACGTTCGGCGTGAACGTCGAAATGCTGCCCTGATGCGCCCTGCGTCGATCTTGAGGACTGCGATACAATGACCAATGCCGCCGCCCGCACCGGGCTCTCTCTGGGACTCAAGATCGCGCTTTGGGCGGCGGGCGGCAGCCTGCTTCTTTCGGCCATCCTGATCGCCTTGGGCCACCGTTCCGCCGCCTACACCGCGCGCGACGTCTTCGTGGAGAAAACCCACCAGGTGGCCGTGCTGTCGGCCGCCGGCATGGGCGGCGCGGTCCGCTTCGGCAAGACCGACGTGCTCGAGGCGCAGCTGGCCGGCTTCGCCGACGCCATGGACGGCGCCCTGGCGGGCGCCGTCGTGATGAACGCCGAAGGCCAGGTCCTGGCCGCCATCGGCGCCGCCGACGCGGCGCGGGCCCTGGCGCAGCAGGCCCTGGGCGGAGAGGCCGCGTCGGCCGAGGACGGCGGGGCCATGGCCGCGCCGATCCGCTTCGGGGCGGAGGGCGGCCAGGTCGGCGCGCTCGGCGTGCGCTGGAGCTTCGAGGCGATCGATGCGGCGACCGCCGCCGCGTCCACGCGGCTTGCGGCCTGGGGCGCGGTGGCGGCGGCGCTGTTCGCCGGTCTCGCCGCGCTCGCCAGCCGCCGGGTCGTGGCGCGCCCGCTCAGCCGAATGGCGGACGCCGTCTCCGACCTCGTGCGCGAGGTTCCCGCCGAGATCCCGGGAACCGGCCGCTCCGACGAAATCGGCGGCCTGGCGCGCGCGCTGACGTCGATCCACGCCAAGGGCGAGGAGGCGACGCGCACCCGCGCCGCGCTGGAGGCATCGCAGACCCTGCTGATGATCGCCGACGAGGACCGCCGGATCGTCTATTTCAGCCCCGCGCTGCGCCAGTTCCTCAAGGATCGGGCCGAAACGATCCGCAAGGAGCTGCCGCGCTTCGATCCCACCGCGCTCGAGGGCGTGACCATCGACGCGTTCCACGCCAAGCCCGAACACCAGGCGCGGATGCTGGATCGGATGACCTCGACCATGCGCACCGAGCTGCGGCTGGGCGGACTGCGCATCGACCTGATGGTCGCGCCGGTCTTCGCCGCCGACGGACGCCGCCTGGGCACCGCGACGCTGTGGAACGACCGCACGCAGGAGGCGCGGCTGCTCGACGAAATCGACGCGGCGGCCAAGGCCGCCGCGGAGGGCCGCTTCGATCAGCGCGTGGGGACCGAAGGCGCCGGCGCGGCCTTCGCCCGCGCGGCCGAAGGGGTGAACGCCATCGCCGAGTCCGTCGGGCGCTTCCTCGAGGATGTGGAGCGGCCGGTGACCGGCCTCGCCGACGGCGATCTCAGCCATCGCTGCGCCTCCGACCATGCGGGGCGCTTCGCGGAAGTGGCCGGGTCGGTCAACAGCTCCATCGACCGCATCGCCAATCTCGCCGCCGACATCCGCGAGGCGGAGACGAGCATGCGCGGCTCCATCGACGCGGTGTCCTCGGGGTCTCAGGATCTTTCCTCGCGCACCGAGGCGCAGGCCTCGGCGCTGGAGGAGACCTCGGCCACGGTGGAGGAGGTCAGCGCGACGATCTCGTCGAACGCAGACAGCGCCGGCAGCGCGCGGGATCTGGCCAAGGAGGCGTTCCAGCGGGCCGAGGAGGGCCGCGAGGTGGTCGAATCCGCGGTCACGTCCATGTCGGAGATCGAGGAAAGCTCCCGCAGGATCGAGGACATCACGGCGGTCATCGACTCCATCGCCTTCCAGACCAACCTGCTGGCGCTGAACGCGGCGGTGGAGGCGGCGCGCGCCGGGGAGGCGGGCAAGGGCTTCGCCGTCGTCGCCTCCGAAGTGCGGACGCTGGCGCAGCGCTCGTCGGAAGCGGCGCGCGACATCAAGGAGCTGATCGCGGCGAGCTCCGCCAAGGTCTCCGACGGCGTGCGCCACGTGAACGCCACGGGCGAGGCGCTCTCGGGCCTGGCCGGCTCCATGACGTCGGTGGTCTCGACCATCGAGGACATCGCCCGCGCCAGCGCCGAGCAGGCCACCGCCATGCAGGAGATCACCTCGGCGGTCTCGCATCTGGACGAAGCCACGCAGCGCAACGCCTCGCTGGCCGAAGACAGCTCGCGCGAGGCGGAGGCCCTGCGCGCCCGCTCGGACGGGCTGGCCGAACTGGTGGGCTTCTTCCGCGAAGGTCCCGCTGCGGAGCCGAGACCCCTGGCGCGCTCCGCCTGAGCGGCCCAAGGCTTTCGAAAACCCGCCCGGCGCCTCCAGCAGGCGCCGGGTTTCGTTTTCGCGAGCCGCGGTTCCGCATCGCAGGAGACACGAAGACGCGGGAGGCCGTGAGCCCGTGAGGCCGCGCGGCGGCCGGGCCGCGGGCGCCTTGGC
>JBCBYE010000570.1:0-3170 GCA_039816075.1 Pseudomonadota bacterium
CCGCGAGGCCCGCCAGCGCCGGCCCCCAGCGGCGCAGCGCCGGCGCCGCGCCGCGCCGCCGCGCGCGCCAGTTCGCCCAGGCGACCGCGCAAAGGGCCGCCAGCGTCAGCTTGAACGCGATCGCCGCATAGAGCGCCATCCGCTTCTCCTCCCTCGCCGCCCACCGAAAGGCCTCGCCTCGCCACGCGCCCCGCCGGCAGGGTCAAGCGGAGACATCCCAAGGTACATCGCGGCGGAGGGCGGCTTCGAGCCCTCTTTGATCGATGCCGCGGTTCGCACCACGGTCCGACACGCGGAACCGTCCCGTCGGACCGATGTTGCGGCGGGGCCGTTGATTTGGCGGGGCCGTTGATTTGGCGGGGCCTTTGAGTTGGCGGCTGGATGCGAACGGCTCGAAGGCGGCGAGGTGAAGCGGCACGGCGTCAGCGCCGCGAAGTTTTCCCAAGACGTGAACGCCTTGCAACGCTCCGACGCACATCCCGCGCCGCCCGTTGTAACGTTTCTTTAATCCCTCCGACACCGCGATGAGTTTTCGGCGCTGCATCCTCGCCACGAAGGTGGAGGAGAGTCCCATGCATCGCAGGACAGTTCTGATCGGCGGCCTGGCCGCCGCATTTCCGTATCAGGTGCTGGGACAGAGGTTCTCCGCCGACCCGTTCAGTCTCGGCGTGGCGTCCAGCCTGCCCGGGCCGAACGCGGCGACCCTGTGGACCCGCCTCGCGTCGGCGCCGCTGGAGCCGACCGGCGGAATGGACCCCGTCGCCGTGCCGGTCGCCTGGGAAATGGCCGCGGACGACGCCTTCACCCGGATCGTCGCCAAGGGCGCCGCGATGGCGCAGCCCGGCCTGGCCCATTCCGTGCGCGTCACCGTCGACGGCTTGGCGCCGGGCCGCCACTATTGGTATCGCTTCATGGCAGGCGATGCGACGTCGATGACAGGGCGCACCAAGACCCTGCCGGCCAATCCGCAATCCATACGTTTCGCCACCGCCTCCTGCCAGCACTTCGAGCAGGGCTATTTCGTCGCCTATGACCGTTTGATCGAGGACGAACCCGATTTCGTCCTGCACCTCGGCGACTATATCTACGGCGTCTCCCGCGGCGACTTCCGCAACCATACGCGCAAGGACAAGCCGGTCAGCCTCGCCGATTACCGGATGCGCCACGCGCTCTACAAAACCGACCCCAGCCTGCAACGCGCGCACGCCTCCGTCCCGTTCTTCACGGTGCTCGACAATCACGATGCGCTGAAGGATGCGGTCGGCACGCCCGAGGCCTTGGCTCAGCGCGCCGCCGCCTATCAGGCCTGGTACGAACACATGCCCATGGCGGGCGGCTACACGCTGGGCGACAGCGCCCTCTACACCCATGGCGGGGTGGATTTCGGGACCCTGCTGCGCCTGACGATCCTCGACAATCGCCAGTTCCGCGACGACGAGGACATCTGCCGCGATCTGGCCGACAAGGATTTCGGCTTCACCATCTACCGCCCGCAATGCGAGCCGGGGTTGGAGGCGGCGCGGACGACCCTCGGCGCGCCGCAGGAGGCATGGCTGTCGCAACGCCTGACCGCCTCGCCCGCGACCTGGAACGCGGTCTCGTCGACCGTGCTGTTCTCGCCCTTCGCGATGATGCGCAACGGCGAGGCCTGGCACTACGAATCCTCGTGGGACTACTACCCCGAGAACCGCAAGCGCGTGCTGGCGGATATGGGCCGCGCCGCGAACCCGGTGATGCTGACCTCGGACATCCACTCGAACTGGGCCATCGACATCAAGGCCGATCCGGCGAACCCGGACAGCCGGACCATCGGGTCGGAGTTCCTGGCGACCTCGATCGCGTCCGGCTGGCCGCCGCCGCTGGACGATCCGATGAAGGCGGCCATGGCGGACAACCCGCACGTGCACCACTATGACGGGTCCGAGCGCGGATATCTGCTGCATGACATCACGGCGGAGCGCTGGTTGACCGATATGCGCGTGGTGGACACTGTGCAGGACATGAACGCCTCCATCCGCAGCCAGGCCAGGTTCGCCGTCGAAGCCGGGACCCCGGGTGTCCAGCGCGCCTGACTGGGCGACACGGTTCGAGGCGATCCTGCGGGAGCGCCTCGGCCCGGACGGCAGCCACGATCTGGGCCATTTCCGCCGGGTCTGGCGCATGGCGCAGGAGATTGCAGCCGAAGAGGGCGGCGACCGGGAGGTTCTGGCCGCCGCGGCGTGGTTCCACGATCTGGTCAACCCGCCGAAGGACTCGCCGGATCGCTCGCGGGGGTCGGCGCTTTCGGCCGAGGCCGCGGCGCCGGTCCTCCTGGCCGAGGGTTTTCCGAAGGAGAAGCTCCCCGCCGTGCGGCACGCCATCATCGCCCATAGCTTCTCCGCCGGGATCGCGCCGGAAACACTGGAAGCCCGGATCCTTCAGGACGCCGACCGGCTCGACGCGCTGGGCGCCATCGGCATTGCGCGCATGTTCTATGTCGCGGGTCGCATGGGGTCGTCGCTGTTTCATCCCGACGATCCGCTCGCCAGCGATCGCCCCCTCGACGATCGCGCCTTCTCCCTGGATCATCTGCAGACCAAGCTGTTCCCGATCGCCGAGACCATGAACACCGCGACCGGCCGGCGCATCGCAGCGAAGCGGGCCGCCCTGATGCGAAGCTTCGTCGGCGACCTCGTCGCCGAGATCTGACTCGCGCGCTGCGACCCTCGCGCAGCTCCCGGCGGTCGTTCAACGGCCACGGCGGCGTCGTCGCGCAACCAACTGCAAACGATCCGCCGGCGCCGCCTTGCGATGTCCGGAGACGCGCAGTCCGACCCTTCGCCCGACATCCATGAAGGTCCGGCACGTCCGCGCAGCGCGCCCCATCGCCGCTCCGAAACGACGAACGCCGCCCCCGGGGGGGCGGCGTTCGGGGTGAGAGGCTGACGCGACCCAAACGAGTCCCGTTACGGCTGCTTCCTTCCGGACCTGACCGGGTTGGCGGGGCGCCTGCCCACGCAACCTCTCGCGCCCTAGATACGGCGCGTCCGCGGCCCCCGCAAGGGCCGCGCCGCCTCAGACGTGGTTGATCAGATCCGCGGTGGTCAGCAGCAGCATCGCCGCCGCGCCCACGATCAGCATGACGGTGAAGGCCTTGAAGACCAGCGCGCCCGTCGCGTCGTGGCGAGCGA
>JBCBYE010000177.1:0-7617 GCA_039816075.1 Pseudomonadota bacterium
GGCGGCGGGGGCGGCGGCGGCCTGGTCACCGCGCGCGGCGCCGGATCGGCGCTGACCCGCGTGACCTGGGTGCTGGCGGCGGCCTTCATGGCGATCTCGCTGGTGCTGACGATCATCTCGGCGCGCGACAGCGCCTCGCGCTCCGTGCTCGACGGCGCCCCGGTGCTGGACGGAACGGTCGAGGACGGCGCGCTGCCGCCGCTCGCCCTGCCCCCGGCGGAGGACGACGACCTCGCCCCCGACCTGCAGCGGCTGCTGACCCCGGCGCCGGTGCTGCCCGGCGGCGAGGACGATGCCGGCGCCCCGGCCCCGTTCAGCCCCCCGGCGGCGGACTGAGCCGCGGCTCGCCCGCCGACCCCGGCCGTCCGCACGTGGCCTCCGCGCCCCAGAGGCCGGCCGACGGTCCCTCCGGCCCGCTGACCCGCGCGGCCGCCGCCCTCGGCCGGCGGGGCCGCGCCGCGATCGGCCCTCTGCTCAGGACGCGGGCGACGCGCGCCGCGCTGCTGGCGATCCTCTGCGCCGCCTGCTTCCTGCCAGGCCTCGCGACCCTGCCCGTCACCGACCGGGACGAGGCGCGCTTCGTCCAGGCCTCCCGCCAGATGATCGACAGCGGCGACTGGGTCGACATCCGCTTTCAGGACGAACCGCGGTGGAAGAAGCCGGCCGGCATCTACTGGATGCAGGCCGCGACCGTCTCGGCGCTGGGCGGGCCGACCGCGGACCGTCTCTGGGCCTTCCGCCTGCCCAGCCTCGCCGGCGCGATCCTGCTGGTCTTCGGCACGGCCTGGGCGCTGGGCCCCCTGCTGGGCGCGCGCGGCGCGACGCTGGCGGCGGCCTTCGCCGGGGCCTCGGCGATCCTCGCGGCCGAGGCGAACATCGCCAAGACCGACGCCATGCTCAACGGGCTGACCGTGCTGGCGCTCGGCGCCTGGATCCGCCGCCTGACCGGCGCCGGCCTCGCCGCCGCCCGGCCGGCGCCGCCCGACATCCCCATCGGCGAGACGCCGGGCCGCCTGCCGCTCGCCCTCATCCTCTGGGCGGCCCTCGGGCTGGCGGCGCTGATCAAGGGTCCCATCGCGCCCATGGTCCTGGGCCTCGCCGCCGTCGCGCTGGCGCTGGCCGAACGCTCCCGCGCGCCGCTCCGCGCCCTCGCGCTCCGCTCCCCCGGCCCGCTCCTCTTCGCGATCCTCGTGATCCCCTGGTACGTCGCCATCCATATCGCCACCGACGGCGGCTTCTGGCGCGAGGCGCTGTTCGAGGATCTGCTGGGCAAGGTCGTCTCCGGCCAGGAAAAGCACGGCGCGCCGCCGGGGACCTATCTGGCCGTCCTGTGGGGCACGTTCTGGCCCTGGGCGCCGCTGACGATCCTCGCCGCCCCCGCCGTCTGGGCCGCGCGGCGGGAACGCTCGGTCCTCCTCCTGCTGTGCTGGGCGGCCCCCGCCTGGCTGGTGTTCGAGGCGACGCCGACCAAGCTGCCCCACTACGTCCTGCCCTGCGTCCCCCCGCTCGCCGGCCTCGTCGCCTGGGCGTGGATGGCCGAACGCGGCGCCCCGCGCCCCTGGCAGCGGAGCCTTGCGGCAGGCCTTTTCGCGCTGGTCGGCGCCGCGCTCGGCCTCGCCTGCCTGGCCCTTCCGCTCGCCACCGGTCAGCCGGTCTCCGCGCCCGCCGCGGCGCTGGGCCTCGCCGCCGCCGCGGTCTCGCTGCTCGGCTTCGCGGCGATCCGGGCGCAGGATCGCGCCGGCACGCTCGCCTCGATCTTCCTCGCCGCCCTGCTGGTCTACCCGGCGGTGCTGCAGTTCGCCCTGCCCTCCTACCGCTTCGCCTTCCCCTCCGTCGCCATGGCCGAGGCCTCCGCCCCCTTCGCCGCCTGCGCCGGCCGCCCCGCCGCCTCGCAAAGCTACCGAGAGCCGTCGCTGGTGTTCCTGCAGGGGACCGGGACCCGACTGATGCAGGCCGAAGAGGCCGCCGAAGCCCTGCGCGCCGAACCCGGCGCTCTCGTCTGGCTCGAAGACCGGCGACGCGCGCGCACGACCGACCTGCTGGGCGAGGCCGCGCCGACGCTGCGCACCCTGGCCGAGGTCACGGCCTTCAACCCCAACCGCGGCAAGGTCACGACCCTGCGCCTCACCGCGCGCGCCGACGACCCCGCCTTCGCCGACTGTCGCTGAACGCGGCGGCGCCGTTCCCCGGCGCGCGGCGGCGCCCCGCGCGATCGCAGGCCCGCCGCGCCCCGACGTCTCGCCGCCGACGTCTCGCTCCCGCCATCTCGCTCCCGCCGTCTCGCTCGCACCGTCTCGCTCCTGGGGGCCCGGACGACGCCCGATCGTCGCGCTCCCTTTCCGCCCCCGCCGCGCCCCGCTAAGACGGCCTCGCCGGAGCGCAGGGAACCCCATGACCGACACCGCCCCAGGGCCGACGCCGCGCCTCGCCGTCGTCGCGCCCATGAAGAACGAAGCCCTCAACGTGGCGCGGCTGGCCGACGACATCGCCGCCGCCTGCGCGCCGCTCGCGCCGTTCGAGGCGATCTTCGTCGACGACGGCTCCGACGACGGCACGGCCGAGGCCATCGCCCAGGCCCGCGCCCGCCACCCCTGGCTGCGCGGCGTGCGCCATGCGTCGGCCTGCGGCCAGTCCGCCGCGGTCCGCTCCGGCGTGCTCGCCGCCCGCGCGCCGCTGATCTGCACCCTCGACGGCGACGGGCAGAACCCGCCGGCGGAAATCCCGCGCCTCGTGGCCCCCCTGCTCGACGATCCCGAAGGCCGGCTCGGCCTCGTCGCCGGTCAGCGCGTCGGCCGGCGCGACACCCTGTCCAAGCGTCTGGCCTCGCGCCTCGCCAACGCCCTGCGCCGCGCGCTGCTTCACGACGACACGCGCGATACCGGCTGCGGGCTCAAGGCCTTCCCGCGCGAGGTCTTTCTGGCGCTGCCCTTCTTCGACCACCTGCACCGCTACCTGCCGGCGCTGGTGCGGCGCGAGGGCTACGAAATCGCGCTCGTCGACGTCTCCCACAAGGCGCGCGAGGCGGGGCGCTCCAACTACACCAATCTCGGCCGCGCCCTGGTGGGCGCGCTGGACCTGATCGGCGTCTGGTGGCTGATCCGCCGGCGGAGGCTGCCCGTTCCGCGCCCCGCGCCCGAACTCGACGACGCCCGGTGATGGAGGCGCTCGCCGACGTCCTCGGCGCCCGGTCGCGGGCCGAGCTGATCTGGATCCTCGCCGGCCTCGGCGGCCAGCTGGTCTTCATGGCGCGCTTCGCCGTGCAGTGGATCGCGTCCGAGCGGGCCCGCCGCTCGGTCATGCCCGTGGCCTTCTGGTGGCTCTCGATCTTGGGCGCGGCGATCCTGCTGGCCTATGCCATCCACCGCGCCGATCCGGTGTTCATTCTCGGCCAGTCGCTGGGCTTCATCGTCTACGCCCGAAACTTGTGGCTGATCCGGGCGGAGCGGCGCCGCGCGCCCGAGCCCGGCGCCCGGCCGCCCAAGAGCTGACCCGCCGCGACCGCCGCCACGATGCACGCGGTACACGAGGGCACGGACCCGCTCCATGCCGTCGACACGGGGGCTGGCGCGGGGTCGCAAGTCGCGCCCAGCTGGCCAGCGGCCCGACGGCCCGCCGGCCAGCGACGGCCGATGACGGCCGATGACGGCGTCGTCACCTCCTTTCGACGGCCTTCTCCAAGTCGACCTCGCAACGAGCGCCGCGCCGCAAGTCTCCGGCGGCGCGATCTCCGCCGACGGCGCCACGCTCTGCCCCACGACGTCGGGACGCCCCGGTCGGGTCGAAACGCCCCCGGGCGCTGTCGCCGACCTCCCCCCCCCCGGAAACGTTCGACGTCCTCGCAAGCCACCCCTTCCACCCGCAGGACGGCCAGCTCTGCGGCCTGCCGTTCGCATCGACGACTCGGATCCGCACCGTTCCGACGACCAGCGCCCCCGCTGATCCGGGGGGCGTCGCCCCCCTCCGCCCCTCGTCTCGCCGCCCGCCGGCGCAGGCGCCTCGCGGACCGGGCCCACGGGCCTCTTCCCCAGCGCCCGAACCCTCCCGCGGATCCGCAACCAGACCCGCGACCAGACCCGCAACGGCGCGGCGGCGCGGTTTCTTTCGCTGCGGTGCAAAAAACCTTCCCGCTTCCGGCGGCCTTGCGCTACCCTAGGTTGCGTATCCCGTGTTCCGTGCATGAAAGACCCTGCGTATGCGTATCCCCCTGGCCGGCCTTGCGCTGGTCGCGTCGGGCCTGGCGTCGGCCGCCGCCGGTCCCCTGTTCGACGGGCCCCTCCCGGCCCTCCTCCCCCCCGCCGCCGCCGCCGCGTCCCCGTCGGAGCCGCTGCGGATCGAATTCCTGATGCCCGCGCCGCCCCGCGGCGGCGGCGCCGCCGCGGTCCACGCCTTCGGCCTCGATCCCGCGCAGCCCCTGGGCCTCGACCCCGCCGCCGGCGCGCGGACCGAAGCGCGCGTGGGCGCCTGGCGCCTCGCCGCCTCCCTGCGGCGCAGACCGACGCTCGGGGGGCCGTTCCGCCTCGGCGATCTCAGCGCGTTCGATCCCCTCGCCGCCGCCTTCGCCCGGCCGTCGCGCTGAGCCTGCATCGGGCCCGCGCCGCCGGCCTCGGCGACCGCGTCCTCCGCGCCATGGCCCGCCGGCGGACGCTCGACTCCGCCTAGCAGCCCGCCTCCCGCGCCGCCTCCGCCCACTCCGGATGCCAGCGGCTCAGCGGGGGCCGCCCCTGCGCCAGATCCCCCGCGGCCCAGGCGATGCGCGCCTGATCGCGCGCCAGGTCCGTCTCCCCGTCCTGGCAGAGCACGTAGAAGGCATCCGCCTCCACCGCCGCGATCAGCCGCTCGACCACCTGCGCCGGCGTCCAGGCCCCGTCGGGCGCCGCCCCCTCGCCGATCCAGGTCCAGCCCGGGATCAGCAGGTGCGACGACAGGCGCCCGGGCCCGCTCAGGTTCCCATCGCGCCCGCGCAGCTCATGCTCCAACGCCTCCGCATGGACCTTCAGCGCCGCCTTGGCGATGTTGTAGATCGGGTGGCCCGGCGGGTTGGCCACGCCCTGCTTGGACCCGGTGGTCACCAGCGCGCGCGGCCCCTCCGCCGCCTCCAGCGCCGGCAGGAACGCTCGGCAAACCTCCGCCACGCCCCAGAAATTCACCTCGAACGCCGCGCGCCACGCCTCCAGCGAGGCGAAGCCGCGCCCCGCCCGCGTCACATGGTTGGCGCAGACCACCTCCACGCCCCCCAGCCGCGCCAGCGCCGCCTCGCGCAACGCCTCCGCCGCGCCGGGCCGCGCAAAATCCGCCGGAACCGCCAGCCCCCCGCAGGCCTCCGCCGTCGCATCCAGCGCCTCCCCCGGCAGATCGCTGACCACGACCCGCATCCCCCGCGCCGCGAACGCGCAGGCCATCGCCCGGCCGATGCCGCCCGCCGCACCCGTCACCACCGCCCGCCGTTCCGCCTCGAACACGCCTCGCATGGGCCCGCCTCCTTCGTCCGCACGACCCCCATGCGGCCCCGCGTCCGCGTCTCGGTCAACCCCGCCCCCTTGCGCGCCGCCGCCGCCAAGGGCTTTGATGCAACGCAACACCGCCGCAACGACCGGAGCCGCCCCATGGGCCGCCTCACCACCCACGTCCTCGACACCGCCCGCGGCCGCCCGGCCGAGGGATTGCGGCTGGAGCTGTTCCGCCTCGCCGTCGACAGCCGCGACCGCATCGCCGAAACGCGCACCAACGCCGACGGCCGCTGCGACGCGCCGCTGCTGACCGGCACGTCCTTCCGCACCGGCATCTACGAGATCGTCTTTCATGCCGGCGAATGGCTGGACGCGCAGGCGCTCGACCTGCCGGTCCCCAAATTCCTCGGCGCCGTTCCCATCCGCTTCGGCATCGCCGAGCCCGAGGGCCACTACCACGTCCCCCTGCTGCTCAGCCCCTACGGCTACAGCACCTACAGGGGCTCGTGATGCGCGGCTCCATCGACTTTCTGCTGAACGGCGAACCCGTCTCGCTCTCCGACGTGGACCCGCGCACCACCCTGCTCGACTGGCTGCGCGAAGACAAAAACCTCACCGGCACGAAAGAGGGCTGCAACGAAGGCGATTGCGGCGCCTGCACCGTCGGCCTGACCCGCCTCACGCCGGACGGTCCGCGGCGCGAGGCGGTGAACGCCTGCATCCAGCTCCTCCCCATGCTCGACGGCCGCGCCGTCACGACGGTGGAGGCGCTGGCCGGCCCCGACCGCCTGCATCCCGTGCAGGAGGCGATGGTGGACCTGCACGGCTCGCAATGCGGCTTCTGCACGCCCGGCTTCGTCATGAGCCTCTGGGCGGACCTGCCCAACGGACCCCGCGCCGACGCCGATCTGCCCGACGCCGTCGCCGGCAACCTCTGCCGCTGCACCGGCTACGGCCCCATCCTCGCGGCGGCCAAGGCCATGCACGATCTGCCCGCGCCGACATGGGAGCCGGACCTCGCCGCCCCCCTCGCCGCCCTGCCGCAGGGCTCCGCGCGGCTGGAGGCCGGGGGCTGCACGGCCCGCCTTCCCCGCAGCGAGGCGGAGCTGGCCGCCCTGCTCGCCGAAACCCCCGACGCCGTCCTCGTCGCCGGCGCCACCGATGCGGGCCTGTGGATCACCAAGCGCCTCGAGCGGCCCGAGACGCTGATCTTCCTGAACAACATCGCCGGTTTCGCCGACATCGTCGAAGGCGGCGACGCCCTGTCGATCAAGGCCGGCGCCCCCTGGGCCGACGCCCACGCGCCGCTGTCGCGCCTCGCCCCCGATCTGGACGAGATCGTCCGCCGCTTCGCCGGTCCGCAGGTCCGCGCCTCCGGCACGGTCGGCGGCAACATCGCCAACGGCTCGCCCATCGGCGACGGCGCGCCCGGCTTCATCGCCCTGGGCGCGACGCTCACGCTCGCTTCGGCGCAGGGCCGGCGCACGATCCCCCTCGAAGACTTCTTCCTCGCCTACGGCCGCCAGGACCTGCGCGAGGGCGAATACGTCTCCGCCCTGTCCCTGCCGCGCCCGGCCTCCCCCGACGCCCTGCGCTGCTACAAGATCTCCAAGCGGTTCGAAGACGACATCTCCGCCGTCATGGGCGCCTTCCTGATCGAACGGGCGGGCGGCGCCGTGGCCCGGGCCCGCATCGCCTTCGGCGGCATGGCCGCCACGCCCAAGCGCGCCCGTGCGGTGGAGGCCGCGCTCGAAGGCCGTCCCTGGACCCGCGCCACGATCGAGGCCGCCCAGGCCGCCTTCGCCGAGGACTTTCAGCCGATCACCGACATGCGCGCCTCCGCCGACTACCGGATGACGGTCGCCCGCAACCTGCTGCTCAAGGCGTTTCTCGAAAGCGACGGAGACCTCGGCGCCACCCGCCTCGCCGCGCCCGCCGACCATGGGGCCGCAGGCCATGCGGCCGCCGACCATGGGGCCGCAGGCCATGCGGCCGCCGACCATGGGGCCGCAGACCATGGGGCCGCCGCATGAACCGCCCCGAGCCGCCGCCCAAGGCCGCCATCGCCGGCGGCGTGCATCGTTCGGTCCGCCATGACAGCGGCCCCAAGCACGTGCAGGGCTCGGCCCTCTACGTCGACGACATCGCCGCGCCGCCGGGCTGCCTGCAC
>JBCBYE010000835.1:0-1690 GCA_039816075.1 Pseudomonadota bacterium
CGCCGCGGCTTTCCCCCGCGGCTCAACCCGCTACCATCCCAGCCGACGATCGGCGCGCCGCAGACGCAGACCCCCGCAGGGAGACCGCCATGACCGACGCCCCCGGACCCGAGGCCGAATTCCGCGCGCATCTCGCGCAGGGCCGCTTCATGCTTCAGCGCAGCGCCGCCACCGGCGCCTACATGTTCCCGCCGCGCACCGCCGCGCCCGGAACCGGCGCGCGCGACCTCGAATGGACGCCCGCCAGCGGCAAGGGCGTGGTCTACGCCACCACCGTGTCGCGCCGCCGTCCCGAACAGGGCGGCCCCGTCAACATCGCGCTGATCGAGCTGGCCGAGGGCCCGCGCATGATGTCGCGCGTGGACGGCGTCGCGCCCGAGGACGTCGCCATCGGCATGCCGGTGCGCGCCCGCATCGAGGAGGTGCTGGGCGACCTTGCCGTGGTCTGGGTCCCAGCGGAGGACGCGGCATGAGCCTGCGCGGCAAGACGGCCTGCGTGGGCCTGGCGACCTTCGGCACGGGCGAATGCCCCGGCTGGACCGCGACGGAGATGATGGCCGAGGCGGTGCACCTGGCGCTGGCCGATGCCGGCGTCGCGCTGTCGGAGGTGGACGGCGTCTTCGCCGCCACCGCCGTGCACGCCATGCCCCAGATGAGCCTGGCGGAGCATCTGGGCATCCGCCCCAGATACTCCAGCGGCTCCAACACCGGGGGCAGCAGCTTCATGGCTCACGCGCTCGACGCGGCCCTGGCGCTGGAGGCGGGGATCATCGACGTGGCGATCATCGCCTACGGCTCGGCCCAGCGGTCGGGCGGCGGGTTCAAGTCCGTGTCGGAGCCCATGCCGTTCGAGGCGCAGTTCCAGCCGCGCAACCCGATCACCGCCTATGCGCTGGCCACGGCCCGCTACATGCACGCGTTCGGCTGCGACCGGACCCCCTTCGCCGAAGTGGCGGTCAGCGCCCGGCAATGGGCGCAGCTGAACCCCGAGGCCTTCGCCCGCGATCCTCTGACGGTGGACGAGGTTCTGGGCGCGCGCATGATCTCCGACCCCCTGGGCAAGCTCGACTGCTGCCTGGTGACCGACGGCGCCGCGGCCATGGTGATGACCCGCGCGGACCGGGCCAGGGACGCCCGCGCGACCCCCGTCTACCTGCTGGGCGCGGCGATGGAGCATCACCACCGCATGATCTCCTGCATGCCGGACCTGACCGTCACCTCGGCCAGGGAGAGCAGCGCGCGCGCCTTCGAGATGGCCGGCTGTGTCCGGCGGATCTCGACACGGTGCAGCTCTACGATCCCTTCACGGTCGTGCCGATCCTGTTCCTCGAGGACATCGGATTCTGCAAGAAGGGCGAGGGGCACGCCTTCGTGGGCGACGGGCGCATCGCCCCGGGCGGGGAGCTGGCGGTCAACACCAACGGCGGCGGCCTGAGCTGCGTGCATCCCGGCATGTACGGCATGTTCGTGATGAACGAGGCGATCCGCCAGACCCGCGGCGACGCGCCCGGCCGGCAGATCGAGGGCGCCAAGCTGAGCATGGCCCACGGCAACGGCGGCGTGCTGAGCTCCGAAACCACGACGATCTGGGGCACGGCCGAGACGCTGTAGCGCCCGTTCGACAACGCCCGGGCGGCGGCCCGGCGGCGGCTCGGCGGCGGCGCCTCGCAGGGCCCGGCGGCGGCTCGGC
>JBCBYE010000047.1:0-12780 GCA_039816075.1 Pseudomonadota bacterium
CGCAGCGCCGCGCCCACGGCCCGCGCCTGCGCGCGTCCGCGCGCATCCAGGTTGCGCTGCGCAGCGCAACCTGGATGCGCGCGGACGCGCGCAGGCGCGGGCCGTGGGCGCGGCGCTGCGGGCGGCGGGCGTGCGTTTCGACCGTGTGCTGACCTCCCGCTGGTGCCGCTGCCGCGAGACGGCCGAGCTGCTGGATGCGGGGCCGGTGGAGGCGCTGCCGGCGCTCGATAGCTTTTTCGAGGCGCGGCATCGCCGGCAGGCGCAGACCGCGGCGCTGCGGGCGTTTCTGGACGGGCTGCCGGCGGGGGAGCGGGTGATGCTGGTGACGCATTACGTCAACGTGCAGGCGCTGACCGGGCGCGCCGTGGGATCGGGCGAAGTGCTGGCGCTGTCGCGGGGGCCCAACGGCGAGGTCGAGGTGCTGGAGGCGTGGCAGCGGTCGCCCTGAACGGGCGGACGCTGCGTCTGGCCGGGCGCCCTGAACGGGCCGCCGCCGCGCCTTGCCGGGCGCCGCGAGGGATCGATCCGTGGGGGACCGGCGGGCGGATGGCGGGTCGGCCGGTCTTTCGCGATCCGGGCCTCCCGTGTTAAGAGCTTTTAAGGGGCACGCATTCTGGGGAATCAACGCATGACGCTTCGTCTTTTGGCCGCCGCGGGCGGTTTCGCGGTGTTGACGGCCGGTCCGGCCGCGGCGCTTCCGGTCACCTTCTTCGGCGAGGACCAGTCGCCGGCGGGCTCCGTCGATCCGACGGGCGCGCCGGCGGTGGCGCAGGGCGACTTCCTCGCCACGCTGGCGGCGGGCGTCGGCACCGAGGATTTCGAAACGCGGACGATCGGGAGTTTCGCGACGCTCGGGATCAGCTTTCCGGGCAGCACCGGGGCGATCACGGCCACGTTGTCGGGTCCGGACCTCGATGTGGACGGGAGCGCCGGCTCCGGCCGCTTCGCCACCTCCGGCAGCCGGTTCGTGGAGCTGGACGAGGGCGAGATGCTGATCGAGTTCAGCGACCCGATCGCCGCCTTCGGCTTTTTCGGAACCGATGTGGGCGACATCGGAGAGCAGCTGACCGTGACGCTGTTCGAAGCCGGGACCCTGGCCGAGACCGAGTTTCTGCCGCCGCACGACACCAATGCGGAAAACGGGTCGCTGCTGTTCTGGGGCTTCGTCGATACGGAGACGAGCTACAGCAGCATCCGGCTGGGATCCGTCTCCGGCTTGGGCGACATTTTCGGCTTCGACGATCTGACCATCGGCGATGTGGGCCAGATCGTGAACCCACCGCGCCCATCGGGCGAGGTGCCGCTGCCGGCGGCCGGCTGGATGCTGATCGCCGGCCTGGGCGCGCTGGCCGGGCTGCGGCGCGCGCGCAAGGGCTGAGACACGGGTCGCCGCGCGGGTGTCGCGCGAGGCCTGCGAGGGAAGAGCGGAGGGCCGGGGCAGCGACGCCCCGGCCCTGTCGCGTGCCGGCCCGGGTCGGCGGCGGCCTCACGCGGCGGCGTTACGCAGCGGTCTCAAGCGGCGGGGGCGCGGTGGTCGTTGATCTCCAGCAGGTTCATGCCGGGATCGTAGACATAGAGATGGCGCATGCCGGGAATCGCGTATTCGCCGGTGAGCGAATAGGGGATGCCCGCGGTGTCCAGCCGCTCGATCACCGGGTCGAGGTCGGGCACCTGGATCGCCACATGGCCGCCGACCGTGGCGTTGTGGTCGCGGCCGTGGCGGCGGGCGAAGCCCGGTTCCGGCGTGATGAGGTGCAGCCCGGCATTGGCGCCGCGGCTGGCCCCGGCGGAGGGGTAGAGGCGCAGCCCGGCGGGATCGGCCGAGAGGTCTCCGTCGCCCTTGCCCCTGGGATAGGTCCAGGTTCCGGGCGCCAGGCCCAGCAGCGCCTCGTAGAAGCGGGCGGAGGCCTGCATGTCGGGGGTGGGCAGGTTCACGTGGTGGATCGTGAAGGTCATGAAAACTCCTTTGGCAGAGCGGCCGGGACAGGGCAGACTGGCACGCGCGCCCCGCGGCGGACGAGCCCCTTGCGGCCCGCCCTGCGGAGCGACATCATTTCGTCATGAAACCGGGCGCGGCGCCCGGGCCGGCCCCGCAGGCCCGACCGCCGACGATCCAGAACCGACAGGGATGCCGCCATGACCCGACTGCTTTGCGCCGCTTCCGCGGCCGCGCTGATGGCCTCGACCGTTTCGGCCGCGGCCGAATATCGCCTGACGATCCTGCATATCAACGACCTGCATTCGCGGCTGGAGCCGATCAGCCGCTTCGACGGGACCTGCGGGGCCGAGGACGACGCGGCGGGCGAGTGCTTCGGCGGCGTGGCGCGGGTGAAGACCTTCCTCGATCAGCGCCGCGCGGCGCTGGAGGCGGAGGGGCGCAACGTGCTGGTGCTGGACGCGGGCGACCAGTTCCAGGGCTCGTTGATGTACTCCACGTACAAGGGGTCGGCGGCGGCCGAGTTCATGAACATGATCGGCTTCGACGCCATGGCCGTGGGCAACCACGAGTTCGACGACGGGCCGGAAAAGCTGGCCGCGTTCATCGACGCGGTGGACGTGCCGGTGGTGTCCGGCAACCTCGACGTGAGCGCGGAGCCGCTGCTGGCCGGCAAGGTCGGCGGGCCGCTGGTGCTGGAGGTCGGGGGCGAGCGGATCGGCATCGTTTCGGCCCTGGCGACGGACACGGTGGAGACGTCCTCGCCCGGGCCCAACGTGATCTTCGCCGACGAGGTGGAGAGCGTGGCGGCCCAGGCCGCGGCGCTGGAGGCCGACGGCGTGACCAAGATCATCGCGCTGACCCATGTGGGCCTGCCCATGGACATCCGCATCGCCCAGGGCGCGGCGGGCGTGGACGCGGTCGTGGGCGGGCATTCGCACACCTACCTGTCCTCGTCCGACGACGGGGCGGCGGGGGCCTATCCGGTGATGGCGGACGGGCCCGGCGGCGTGCAGGCGCCGGTGGTGCAGGCCTATGCCTATTCCAAGTACGTGGGCGAGCTGGAGCTGGTGTTCGACGATGCGGGCGTGGTGACGGCGGCGTCGGGCGACACGCATCTGCTGGACGCCTCGGTGACGCCCGATGCGGCGGTCGCGGCGCGGGTGGCGGCGCTGGCCGGGCCGATCGAAGCGCTGAAGGCGCAGGTGGTGGGCGAAAGCGCCGCGCCCATCGACGGCGCGCGGGAGAACTGCCGCGCCGGGGAGTGCCAGATGGGCAACCTGGTGGCGGAGGCCATGCTGGACCGCGTGGCCGATCAGGGCGTGACCCTCGCCATTCAGAACGGCGGCGGGCTGCGCGCGTCGATCGACGCTGGGCCGGTGACGATGGGCGAGGTTCTGACGGTGCTGCCGTTCCAGAACACGCTGGCGACGTTCCGCCTGAGCGGGGCGGGCGTGGTCGCGGCGCTGGAGAACGGCGTCGGCCGGGTGGAGGACGGCGCGGGCCGTTTCCCGCAGGTGGCCGGGCTGCGATACGTCTGGGACCCGGCGCTGCCAGCGGGCGGGCGGATCGTGAGCGTCGAGGTCGAAGGGCCCGACGGCTGGACGGCGATCGACCCGGAGGCGATCTACGGCGTGGCGACCAACAACTACATGCGCGGCGGCGGCGACGGCTACGACGTCTTCGCCGAGCAGGGGATGGACGCCTACGATTACGGACCCGGGCTGGAGCAGGTGGTGGCCGACTACATCGCCGCCGGCGGGGCCTATGCGCCGTTCCTCGACGGGCGTATCTCCACGCCCTGAGGCCTGGGTCCGTCGGGCTGTGCCGGGCGCGCGGACCCCACGGCGCGCCGCGGTCGCCGCGCGCCGCGGGACCGGCGCCGGCCACGGGCCGGGCAGCGGACGCGGCGCCTCCGGCAGGGGGGCGGCGCCTCCGGCGGGGGGCGGCGCCTCCGGCGGGGGGCGGCGGTTGACGCGCGGAGCGCGCCGGGGTATCCGGCGCGCCTCGATCACGACGCGGGCGGCTGATCAGGGCTGCCGGACCGCGTCAGACATGGCCGCGCGCGCGACGCGCGGCCGTTTGCGTGAAGGAGACGCCAAATGCCCAAGATGAAGACCAAGTCGAGCGTGAAGAAACGCTTCAAGGTCACCGCCTCCGGCCGCATCAAGCATGGGCAGGCCGGCAAGCGCCACGGCATGATCAAGCGGACGAACAAGTTCATCCGCCAGGCCCGCGGGACGACCGTGATGTCCGATCCGGACACCAAGATCGTCAAGCTCTACATGCCCTACAGCCGCTGAAGGAGGCCTGATCCATGTCCCGAGTGAAGCGCGGCGTCACCGCCCATGCCCGTCACAAGAAGGTCCGCGATCTGGCCAAGGGCCATTCCGGCCGCCGCAAGAACGTGTTCCGCGTCGCGACCCAGTCGGTCGACAAGGCGCAGGAATACGCCACGCGCGATCGCAAGCGCAAAAAGCGCACGTTCCGGGCGCTGTGGATCCAGCGGATCAACGCCGGCGTGCGCGCCATCGATCCGGCGATGAGCTATAGCCGCTTCATCGACGGGCTGACCAAGTCCGGCATCGAGGTGGACCGCAAGGTTCTGTCCGATCTCGCCATCCACGAGCCCGACGCGTTCGCGGCGGTGGTGGAGAAGGCCAAGGGCGCGCTGACCCCCGCCTGATCGGCTTTAATCCAAAAATTGAAGCGCCGCGTTCCGCCAGGAGCGCGGCGCTTTGCATTTCGCGCGCGCTGCCGGACGCCCCGAGCGCCGTCCCTCCGGGACGAGCGCCGGCCCGCCCGCCAGCCTGCGCGCGTTCGGGTCGATGAGACGGGGGGGCCGGGACCAGCGGCTGCAGCGCGCCGCGGGCGCCTCGGAATGGCTTGGGGGGACGTTCGCCGCGGCGCCTTCGGGGCTGCGGCTCAGTCCGGCAGGCCGGCCTTTCGCAGGCCCTCTTCGTAGCGGACCATGGCCGCCTCGTCCTGCAGCTTGATGAAGCTTCCGCCGATGGTCACGCCGGGCACGCGCGCCTGCAGCTGCGCGACGGCGGCGGCGGCCTTGTCGGCCTCTCCCAGCTGGCCCCAGGTGGCGATGGACCACCAGAGGTTGCCCAGAAACCTCGGATTGATCTCGCGCGCCGCGTCCAGCGCCTGAGCCGCCTCGTCATAGCGCTGCTGCACGAACAGCGCCTGTCCCAGCAGCTGATCGGGCAGCCAGTCGTGGAACGGGTTCAGGCGGATGGCGACGCGCAGGCGCTGCTCGGCCTCCGCCCCGCGGCCCAGGAAGATCAGCGGCAGCGCGGCCTGGGTCAGCATCCGGGCCTGCGACGGGTCCATGTCGATGGCCTTCCGATATTCCGCCGCGCCGGCGACGTAGTCGCGGGTGTTGAAGACCGCGTGGGCGTAGACGGCTTGCAGATACCAGTCGTCGGGGGCCTGATCGCGCAGGATGCGCGCGGCCTCGTAGCCTTCGGCGATGGCGGCGGCGGGGTCCGGCGCGATGCGGAACCAGCCCAACTGCGTGGTCACGAAGGCGCGCACGGCCTGCGCCCGCAGGAAACCGGGGTCCAGCGCCAGGGCCTGGTCCGCCAGCGACAGCGCCGCCGCATAGCTTTCGCGGGTGTTCACCCAGGCCTCGGCATCGGCCTGCGCCCACAGCAGGTAGGCCTCGGGGTTCGAGGTGAAGCGCTGCTGATCCTCCACCCGGCTCAGATCCGCCGACAGGCGCGCGGCAAGGGCGCGCACCAGATCGTCCTGCAAAGCGAACAGGTCGGACGAGGCGCGGTCGAAACGCTCGGACAGGGTGATGCGGCCGCTGAGCGCATCCACCATCTCGGCGTCGATGCGCACGCGGTCGCCGATGCGACGGACCGAGGCGCGCACGATGTGGCGCACGCCCAGGTCCTCGGCCACCTGATCGGGCGCGGCCTCGGGGCCGTAGCGCAGGGTGGAGCTGCGGGCGATGACGAACAGGGCCGGCAGGCGCGCGAGGCTGCGGGTCAGATCCTCGGCCACCGCATCGGCGAAGGCCTGATCGCCCTCGCCCGCCGACATCACCGCGAAGGGCAGCACGGCGATCGAGGGTTTGTCGGGCAGCGGCAGCGCCATGTCCTGCACGGAGGCGGCGGCGACGCGGGGCGTCCACGGCTCCAGCCAGATCAGCGCGCCCGCGCCGACGGCCAGAACGAGGGCGGCGAGGGCGAGCAGGGGCGAGATGCGGCGCGTCGCGTGCAGGGGGGCGGAAACAGGCTTCGGCGCGCCGGCGCCCGCCTCGGCCGGGCCGGAGGCGACGGCGAAGACGCGCACCGGGCGGGCGATGTTCTTCACCTCCACCTCGCCGAGATCGTCGATGGCGTAGGCCAGCTTGTCGCGGATCTGGTCGCGCGCGGGGCGCGAGATGCAGACGCCGCCGGGATCGGCCAGCGCCTCGAGCCGCGCGGCGACGTTGACGCCGTCGCCGTGCAGATCGTCGGCCTCGACGATCACGTCGCCCAGGTTCACGCCGATGCGCAGGCGGATGGGGTTCGCCGTGTCGCGCGCGCGTCGTTCCATGGCGGTCTGGATGTCCACCGCGCAGTCGACCGCGTCCACGACCGACGGGAACTCCGCCAGATAGCCGTCGCCCATGGTCTTGAACAGACGGCCGCCATGGGCGTCGATGGACGGCTGGATGACCTCGGACAGGGCGGCGTTGACGCGGTCGCGGGTGTCGATCTCGTCCAGACCCATGAGGCGCGAATAGCCGACCACGTCGGCGGCCAGGATGGCGGCGAGGCGACGTTCTACGCGATCATCGGGCATGGGGGGCGGGCATGGGCTGTCTGGGCTCTTCTTGCTGCCGACGGATCGGAAGCTTAACGCAGAGCGCCGCGGCGGTCCATCAGCGGGTCAGGCGGCGCCAGACGGCGAAGTACCAGCGGTTGGGCAGCAGGCCGATCAGCCGCAGAAAGCGCACGAACTGCCAGGGGAAGGCGATTTCGAAGCCGGGCTTCTCGAGGCCTTCGACGATGCGCTTTGCGGCGTCCTCGGTCTGCATGAGGAAGGGCATCTCGAAGTCGTTGACCTTGGTCGCCTCGGTGTCGACGAAGCCGGGATTGACCACGGAGAGGCGCACGCCCTCGTCGATGAGATCTAGCGCAAGCGACTCGCACATGGCGATGAGGCCGGCCTTGGTGGCCGAGTAGGCGGAGGCCGCGGGCAGGCCGCGATACCCGGCGACCGAGGCGGTGACGGCGACGTGGCCGGACTGCCGTTCGATCATGTGCCTGAGCAGCGGGTCGAGGCCGTTGGCGACGCCTCTTAGGTTCACGTCGAAGGTTTTGGCGGCCTTTTCGGCATCGAATTCGCGGGCGCGCATGGGGATGTAGATGCCGGCGTTGAGGACGGCGAGGGCGATGGGCGCCTCGGCCGCGATGTCGGCGACGATGGCCGCCATCGCCTCGCGGTCGGTGACGTCGGCGGGGCGGGGGAGGATCTTGCCCGGGCGCTCGGCGGCGAGGGCGTCGAGCGCGTCGGCGGAGCGGGCGGTGGCGTGCACGGTCCAGCCGCGGTCGGCGAGGGCGAGGGTCAGGGCGCGGCCGATGCCGCCCGAGGCGCCGGTGACCCAGGCGACGCCGTCGGCGGGGCGGGCGATCTGGTCGAAGACGGACATGGAAGGCTCCGTTATGCGGCGGGCGCGCGCCGCCGAGCGCCTTGCCTGCGGCAAGAGCGCCGGCCCGCCCGCCGGTCCGCGCGCCTTGTGGGGGCGAGGTCGGGGAGGCGCGGCCCTCAGGCCGTCCAGAGCGCGGCGAGAGCGCCGGATTCGGCGACGGCGCGGAAGCGCGCCGACTCCCCGCCCGCATCGAAGGCGTTGCCGAGCCATTCGCCGCGGGCGTCGTAGTAGAGCGTCAACGGCAGGTCGCCGCCGTTGCGCCAGCGGGCGGCGGAGACCTGGCCGCCGAGGGCGGCGATGGTCTCCGACCCGTCGCGGCGCGGCGCCACGGCGAGGGGGCGGCCGGTCTGGGTGGAAAGCCAGGTGGGGCGCGACAGGAATTCCGGCGTCCAGTAGGTCGTGGTGGCGCTCGTGGCCGCGTCGGCCTCGCCCGTCCAGGTTCCGCGGGAGACCAGGCGGTCGCCCTCGCGCGTCACGTCGGCGGTTTCGCGGGTTCCGTCGTCGTTGGTGCTGCTGACGAGGCGGTCGAGGCGGCCGGCGGACCAGCGCTCCTCGCTGTCCATCTCATAGCGATAGGCGGTGATGCCGAGGATCTTGACCGCGATGCGCACCTGCACCGCCACGTCGAGCGCGCCATCGCCGGCGGCGCGGACGGTGGTGACATGGGTTCCGATCATGGAGCCGGCGCGGTCGATCTCGAACCGGCGCGAGGCGGCGCCGGCGGCGGAGGCGAGGACGGACACGGGGCTCAGCCCCGCCGCGGCGGCGGCGAGCAGGCCCCCGATCGCGCGGCGTCGGGTGCAGGGCATGGGATCACTCCGCCAGGAGATTGAGCGCCCGCGAAAAGGCGCCGGTGAAGCGCAGCTCGCCGCTCATGACGATGAGGCAGATGCAGGGCTCGTCGCCGATGATGCGGGGCCGGTGATCGTCGGCCTCGGTGGCGAAGGCGACTTCGCCGCGGCCGTAGACCTCTCCTCGATCTTCGAGATGGCCGGAGAGGACTAGCGTCGTCTCGGAGCCCGAATGGGTGTGCGAGAGAAGCGGCGCGCCGGGGCGGGCGCGCAGGAGCGAAACCTCTTCGCCCTCGAACCCGTCGAGCTCGTATTCGGAGATGCCGGGGAAGCGGAACTTCCACGCCAGCGCGTCGGCGTCGGCCCCGAGGGCGCGGCGCAGGGGGGACGGGAGCAGCGGGGCGGCCTCCGCCGGCGCGGCGCGTTCATGGGCGCAGGCGGGCAGGATCGCCTCCGACCGCGGGACCGGCGCGGGATCCGCCGCCGCGTCGAGACGGCCGAGGACCGCGTCCAGCGAGGGGGCGGAGATCGGGTCTGCCGGCTCGTCGGCCAGCAGGACGCCGCCGACCGCCTCGAAGGCCGCCACGCGCCGCCGGCTTTCGGCGTCGTAGGTCAGGTGCGACGCGACCAGCAGGGCGAGCCCGGGGCTCAGCGCGCCGCCGGCGTAGTCGGCCAGGATGTCGTCGCTCGGACGATGTGCGGACATGAATTTCGTCACCTGCATCTCGGGTTCGGCTGTGTTACGTGGCCGAACGAGACCCGGATCACTTGTTCCGGGAGGAATGTCCATCCGCCGATACGGTACTTTGGGCGAAGGCCCGCCAGGCGAATTGCGTCACGAGAGGTCATGGCACGGCGCGCGCTTTTCTTCTACGGCTCGTTGCGGGATGAAACCTTGCTGTCCTGCGTGCTGGGACGCGCTCCCGAAGCCGTGAGCCTCGAGGCGGCGGTTCTGCCGGGGCACGAGGTGCGCGCGGTGGCCGGCGAGGGCTTTCCCTGCATCGTGGCGCGCGAGGGGGCCGAGGCGCCCGGCGCGCTGCTGCGCGACGCCACGGAGGCGGAGGCGGCGCGGGTGGCGTTCTTCGAGGATGAGGCCGAATTCGAGCTGGCGCCGATGACCGTTCGCGCGGCCGGCGGCGAGGCGCAGGAGGCGCTGGTCTGCCGGCCGCTGGCGCGGATCGCGCCCCAGGGGCCCTGGCGGCTGGAGGATTGGGAGCCCGAGGCGCGGGCCATGCTGATCGAGGCGGCGCAGGAGGTCATGGCGCTTTACGAGGCCGGGGTCGACTGGTCCGATCCGGCGCTGTGGCCGGGGATCCAGGCGCGCGCGGCGGCGCGGGCGCGCGGCAAGGGCGAGGCGCGGCGGCCGGGTCTGCCGGGAGCGCCGGGGGCTGGGACGGGCGCTGGGACGGGCGCTGGGGCTGCGGGCGCGGAACTGGTGGCCCATCGCCGGGCGCATGCCGGCTTTCACGCGGCGGAGGTGCTGCGCGTGCGCACGCCGCGGCTGGACGGCGGGCTGGCGGAGGCGGCGGAGCGCTCGGTCTGGGTGACCGGGGACGCGGCGATCGTGCTGCCCTACGATGCGGCGCGCGATGCGGTGCTGCTGATCTCGCAATGGCGGCCCGGGCCGTTCCTGCGCGGCGACCGGCAATGCTGGACCGTGGAGGCGGTGGCCGGGCGCGTCGATCCGGGCGAGACCCCCGAAGCCGCGGCGCGGCGCGAGGCGGTCGAGGAGGCGGGGCTGCGCCTGGGGCGCATGGAGCCGGCGGGGGCGTATTACTGCTCGCCCGGGTCGTCGTCGCAGTTCTATCACACCTTCCTGGCGGAGGCCGACCTGGGCGCGGCCGGCGGCGTGGGCGGCGCGGCCGAGGAGGGCGAGGAGGTGCTGTCGCGCGTCCTGCCGTTCGACGAGGCGCTGGCCATGGCGGAGGCCGGGGCCGTGGACAGCGGGCCGGCCCTGACCCTGCTGCTGCGCCTGGCGCTGCGTCGGGAGGCCTTGCGGACGGCCTGGGGGTGAGGGACGGGCGCGCGACCGGTCGGAGCGCTGGCGCGCGCATGACCGCCGGCCTCCCACCCTGTCCCTCCCCCCGGCGGGGGGAGGGGACGCCCGCGGCGGGGGTCTGCGGAACCTGTTTCGCGGGGGCGGCTATGAGGACGACGCCGTTCGGCCGAGACGGCCCGCGAGGGCCGGCCTTTGGGGAGCGTCCGCCGGGTCGCCGCCCGGCGTTCGACGCCAGGTCCGGCGGGGCCGCGAGGCCGCGCCGGCCGGGCCGGTCGCCTCGCCTTCGGCTTGCCAGCCTTGATCCGGTCGACGACGCGGCTTGTCCGGGCCCCGGCGTGGGGGCATGGGCGCGACGGGAGACCGGGCGCGCTTCGGCCCGCGGTCGGGGGTTGCGAGAGCTTCGGGGTCCGAGCTGGCGCAGGGTCGGCGCCGTCTCGCCCCGGACCTGATCCGGGGCCGCCCTGGCGGCGTTGCGCGCGCTGGGCGGCCGGTTGCGCGGCGGTCGGCGAGGGGCTAGGTGCGGTGGCCCCCCGGATGGCGCGAAGGACCCCGCGATGACCGTCAGACAGGACCTGGCCGACTCGGTCGGCAACACCCCCCTGATCCGCCTGCGGCAGGCCAGCGAGCTGACCGGCTGCGAGATCCTCGGCAAGGCCGAGTTCATGAACCCCGGCCAGTCGGTCAAGGACCGCGCGGCGCTGTCGATCATCCGCGATGCGGTCGCCCGCGGCGACCTGCGCCCCGGCGGCACCATCGTCGAGGGGACGGCGGGCAATACGGGCATCGGCCTGGCGCTGGTCGGCGCCTCCATGGGCTTTCGCAGCGTCATCGTGATCCCCGAGACGCAGAGCGAAGAGAAGAAGGCGATGTTGCGCCTCGCCGGCGCCGAGCTGGTGCAGGTGCCCGCCAAGCCCTACCGCAACCCCAACAATTTCGTGCGCTATTCCGGCCGCCTGGCCGAAGCGCTGGCCCGGACCGATCCCAACGGCGCGATCTGGGCCAACCAGTTCGACAACGTCGCCAACCGCCAGGCCCATGTGGAGAGCACGGCGCCGGAGATCTGGGAGCAGACGCAGGGCGGCGTCGACGGCTTCATCTGCGCCGCCGGGTCGGGCGGCACGATCGCCGGCGTGGCCGAAGGGCTGCGCGCCAAGAAGCCGGGCGTCGCCATCGGGCTGGCCGATCCGGACGGGGCGGGCCTGTTCTCCTATTTCACGCGGGGCGAGATCGCCATGGAGGGCGGATCGATCGCCGAGGGCATCGGGCAGGTGCGCATCACCGCCAATCTCGAAGGGCTGAAGGTGGATCACGCCTACAATATCTCCGACGCCGAGGGGCTGCCGGTGATGTTCGATCTGCTGCGCCACGAGGGTCTGTGCATGGGTCTGTCGACGGGCATCAACGTGGCCGGCGCCATCCGCCTGGCGCGGGATCTGGGGCCGGGCCGCACCATCGTGACGATCCTGTGCGACTACGGCACGCGCTATCAGTCGAAGCTGTGGAATCCCGCCTTCCTGCGCGAGAAGGGCCTGCCGGCGCCGGACTGGCTGGAGGAGGCGCGCGACGACGTGCCGGTCGTGTTCGAGGACGAGGATTGAGGCGCCGGACGGGTCGGGAGCCTAGGCGATGAGCGCGGCGCGGCGGCCCGGGGCGGCGCGCGGGCCCCGGCGCCTTGCGGCGGCGCTGCGGGCGCTGGTGGTGCTGTGCGCCTTGCAGGGGCAGGCCTGGGCGCAGACCCCGGCGATCGAGGCGCTGCCGAGCCAGGTCGAGCTGCAGCAATCGGCCGACACCGTTCTGGCGCTGTTCGACGGCTGGGAGGTGGAGGCGCGCCGTGCCGAAGAGGCCCTGCAGAGCGCCGGCGCCACGACGGCCACCTTCGAGGTGCTGCGCGAGACGCTGGCGGGCGACCGGGCGGCCGCGCGCGCGCTGGCCGACCGGGCCGACGCCGCGGCGGCGCCCCTGCGGCGGGAGCTGGATGCCCTGCGCGACGACGGCTCGGACGCGGCGGACGGCGCGTCGGGCGGCGCGTCGCTGGACCCGCCGCCGGGGCTGGTGGAGGACATCCAGGCCCTGGAGGCGCGCATTCAGCCGCTGAACGCCGTGCAGCGCCGAGCGGAGCGGGCCTATGCCCGCGCCGACGCGCTGATCGCGGAGATCGACGACCTGATCCGCGGGCGCAAGGCGACGGAGCTGCTGGCGCAGGGACCGCCGCCGGTGTTCCCGTCGGCCTGGGCGGCGGCCGGACGCGAATACGCCGATCTCACCCGGCGGATCGTCAACGAGGTGATCTACAACGCCACGCGCCGCAGCGGCGAGGGAGAGCGCCTGGGCGCGCTGGCCGCGCTGGCGGGGGCGGTGGCGCTGGCCGCGGCGCTGGCCTTCGTGGTGCGCGGACGGCTGA
>JBCBYE010000868.1:0-1518 GCA_039816075.1 Pseudomonadota bacterium
GCCGGTCGCTGGCGCGATCCGCGCTTTCGCCTCGGGTTCGCGCGGCAGTGCGCGCATGCGTTCTCCCACGGGGCTTGGCTGGAGGGGCGGGACCTGACCCGGGAGGCCGCCGCGCTGGGCGATCTGCCGGGCCGGCTGATCCACGCCCGCCTGGATCTGAGCGCGCCGTTGGAGACCGCGTGGCGCCTGGCGCGGGCCTGGCCGGGGGCGACGCTGACGGTGCTGGATCACGGCGTGCATTCCGCCGGCGCGCCAGGCATGCGCGAGCCGGTGCGCGCGGCGACGGACGCGCTGGCCGCGACGCTAGCCGGGACCCGGGGCCAGACCCTGGGCCAGACCCTGGACCAGCATCGGCCATAGGGAGACGACGAGCAGCGCCGCCATCCCCCGGTTGAACGCCCGCAGGCGCGAAGGTCGGGTCAGCACGCGCCGCATTTGCACGCCCAGCACCGCCCAAAGGCCGACCGAGGGCAGGTTCACCGCGCCGAAGACCGCGGCGACCAGGGCCAGCGAGGGCAACGTCCGGTCCGGCGCGTAAAGCGCGATGGCGGTGACCGCCATGGCCCAGGCCTTGACGTTCACCCACTGAAAGGCGCAGGCGGCGAGGAAGGTCATGGGCCGGCCCCGCGGCGCCTCGCCCTCCTGCGGGGGGGCGGCGTGGGCGATGCGCCAGGCGAGCCACAGCATGTAGGCGGCCCCCGCCGCGCGCAGCAGGTCGTAGAGCCAGGGCGCCGCCTCGAACGCCTGCATCAGTCCCAGACCCACCAGCACGGTCATGGCGACGAAGCCCGACGCGACGCCGAGCATGTGCGGCAGCGTGCGCAGGAAGCCGAAATTTGCGCCGGAGGCCATGAGCATGAGATTGTTCGGCCCCGGCGTGATCGACGTGGCGAAGGCGAAGGCGGCGAGCGCGAGCAGAACGTCCTGTGTCATGGCGCGCAGTCTGCCGCGTGTTTGGGGCGAAAGGCTTGCGTTCTTCGCCGAAAAACCGCAGTCTTGCGCAAGAAATGACGGAAATGGATGGCATTGACCGCAAAATCTTGCGGGAGCTGACTCGCGATGGTCGGGTCAGCAACGCGGCGCTCAGCGAACGCGTGGGGCTCAGCGCCTCCGCCTGCCTGAGGCGGGTGCAGGCGCTCGAGGCGGCGGGCGTGGTGCGCGGCTATCGCGCGGTGCTCGATCCGGACGCGATGGGCCAGGGGTTTCTGGCCTACATCACGGTCGGTCTGGCGCTGCATTCCAAGGCCAGTCAGGAGGCGTTCGAGCGTGCGGTCGCCGCTGCGCCGGAGGTGCGGGAGTGCCACAACGTCACCGGCACGGTGGAGTATCTGCTGCGTATCGAGGCCCGGGATCTGCGCGATTACAAGCGCGTGCACACCGAGGTGCTGGGCGCGCTGCCCCAGGTGCGCACGCTGACCAGTTACATCGTGATGGGCTCTCCCAAGGACGAGCGGGGCTGAACCCCGGCCCGCGCCCCGCTCCGCCGGCGCGGGGCCCCCCCCCCCCCCCCCCCCCCCC
>JBCBYE010000838.1:0-1677 GCA_039816075.1 Pseudomonadota bacterium
GCGTGCGCGGGACCGAGCGCAAAGCAGCTCATCACGAACGCCAGCATGACGGGTCTCAGCAAGTCTCGGTTCTGCTCGACCGCTCCACGCGCGCCACGCTGCCGGAGCTCATCCTCGAAACCGCCGCAGGGGTCTCGATTTCGATCTTGGCGACGGTTGACGTATCGATCTAGCGGGATGGGCGCAGGCACGTCTATCGCGGCGGGGCCCGGTCATGTTCGCAGGCGCCGGTTTGCGGCCGCCGACGCCCCCGATCGAGCGGAACCCTGTCCGCCCGACGGCGCCGGAGCCCGCGGCGACGCCGAAACGACCACCAAACGGCCGCGAAGGCCGAGGTTCCGGCCGTCTTGCCCGGCTGCGAGGCGCACCTGTCGTGCCCTCGGCCGACCCGGCCGGCGATCCGGCGCGCCTCCCGATCCTGCCGACGCCGTCTCGGACGGCGGGCGGCGGGCGGTGAGCGGCGGGCGGCGGGCGCGCTTTGCGGGTCGTCCGTTCGCGCCTGCAGCGGCCTGCCTCCCCCCCCGGCGCGACGCCCCGCCAGCGCAGCGACCCGCCGAGGTTCGCCCGCAGGGCGGACGAGGCCCGGCTCGGCCCAACGGGAGACGAGCGGCTTTGCCGCGAAGGCGACGGGCGGGAGCGCTCCGGTCGGGGGAGGGGGAGGGCGGGGGAGGGCGGGGTTGCTTTGGGCGGGGTTGCTTTGGGCGGGGGGGCGCGCTTCGGTGGCGCGGAGGAGCGCCGTCAGAGCGCTGCGGACGGGGAGGGTCGGCCATGGACGGCGCGCGGCGGGGGGCGAACGTTTCGCTCGAGCGCAGGGCCTGGAACATCCGGCGGCATGCGCTGGCGATGGCCCGGGTGCAGGGGCAGGGCTATATCGGGCAGGCGCTGGGCGTGGCGGACGTGCTCGCCGGCGTGTTCTTTCACGCGCTGACCTATCGGGCGGAGGACCCCGAATGGGAGGGGCGCGACCGCTTTCTGCTGTCCATCGGGCACTATGCCATCGCGCTCTACGCCGCGCTGATCGAGGCGGGCGTGCTGCCGGAGGCGGAGATCGGCGCCTACGGCATGGACGACAGCCGCCTGCCCATGTCGGGCATGGCGAGCTATACGCCGGGCATGGAGATCACCGGCGGCTCGCTGGGCCAGGGGCTGGGCATCGGCGTGGGCATGGCGCTGGGGCTCAGGCGCAAGGGGTCGGGCGCCTTCGTGGTCAACCTGATGTCCGACGGCGAGCTGGGCGAGGGATCGACCTGGGAGGCGGCCATGGCCGCGGCGCAGCAGCGGCTGGGGCGGCTGATCTGCCTGGTGGATTTCAACGATCAGCAGGCGGACGGGCCGTCGCGGCAGGTGTCGAGCGACGCGCCGGCGGAGCGGAAGTTCGAGGCGTTCGGCTGGGACGTGCAGCGGGTGGACGGCAACGACCTGGCGGCGGTGGTCGCGGCGCTGGACGCGGCCAAGGCGGCGCCGGGGGATCGGCCGCGGGCGGTGATCTTCGACACGCGCATGTGCCGGGGCGTGCCGTTCCTGGAGGCGCGGGAGATCACGCATTTCGTGCGCGTGGGCCCGGACGAGTGGGACCGCGCCATTGCGGAGCTGGACGAGGTCTTGGCGCCGCCGCCGTTCGGCGCCGTCCGCGCCTCGTATCTGCGCGCCCGCGCCGCCCGGGTCATGCCGGCCTCC
>JBCBYE010000227.1:0-6659 GCA_039816075.1 Pseudomonadota bacterium
GAACAGGCTCTGCCGCGCTTCGGCGACTACCAGGACGCGATGGTCCTCGGCCGCCCCTTCATGTTCCACTCGCTCATCAGCTTCTACCTCAACGCCGGGCTCCTGGCGCCTCTCGCGCTTTGCCGGCGGGCGGAGGAGGAATGGCGCGAGGGCCGCGCGCCGCTGAATGCGGTGGAGGGGTTCATCCGCCAGATCCTCGGCTGGCGCGAATACGTGCGGGGCATCTATTGGCTGGAGGGGCCGGACTACACCCGCCGCAACGCCCTCGGCGCCGACCTGCCGCTGCCCGAATTCTACTGGACGGCCGAGACGGACATGGCCTGCATCGCCGAGGTCGTCGGCCAGACCCGGGCCGAGGCCTACGCCCACCACATCCAGCGCCTCATGGTCACCGGAACCTTCGCGCTGATCGCGGGGATCGAGCCGCATCAGGTTCACGAATGGTATCTGGCGGTCTACGCCGACGCTTATGAATGGGTGGAGGCGCCGAACGTCATCGGCATGGCGCTCTACGCCGATGGGGGCGTTCTGGCCTCCAAGCCCTATGCGGCGTCGGGCAGCTACATCGACAAGATGTCCGACTACTGCGGGTCCTGCCGCTACAAGGTGAAGGAGCGCAGCGGGCCCGACGCCTGCCCGTTCAACCCGCTCTACTGGGATTTCATGATCCGCAACCGCGAGGCGCTGGCCGGCAATCCGCGGATTGGGCGGGTCTATTCCACCTGGGACCGCATGGGCGAGGACAAGAAGGCCGCGGCCCTGGAAAGCGCCGCCGCGCTGCGGGACAAGCTGCGGAACGGTTCGCGAATTTAGGGCGCCGTTGGCGAAATCGGCGTCGCCGGAGCTCGCCGCAGCCTGGCGCGAGGGGGTCGCCGGCTTGCGCGATGGCGGTGAAGATGAACAGCATCGGCACCGGGGGAAGATTCCGCCGGCAGGGTCGCCCCGCCGCGCGGCGCCGGGGAGCGAGCCATGGCCACTTTCATCGTCACCACGAACGCCGATGGCGACGGCGGCGGCGAGACGACGCTGCGCGAGGCCATCGCGGCGGCCAACGCCTCGCCCGGCGCCGACGTCATCGAATTCGCCTCGGACCCATTCAACCGGGGCGAGGGGTCGAACACGATCCGGCTGAACGGCGGCCTCGGCACGCTTGAGATCACGGACAGCGTCACCATCGACGCCACCAGCGTCGGCGGGATCACGATCACCGCCGATTCCTCGAACAACGACGTGCTGACCGAGGACGGCTGGACCGACATCAAGGCGACCCCGCAGGCGGACCTGTTCGACAATTTCCGCGTGATGATCATCACCGGCGACAGCGAGCAGACGACGCTGCGCAACCTGACGATCACCGGCGGCTACGTCTGGCAGGACGCGCCGGGCAACGGGCCGGACTATCCGTTCTACGATTTCGATCAGCGCTACAGCGGCGGCGGCATCTGGACCGATGCCGGCGACGTCAACATCGAAAGCAGCTCCGTCTCCGGCAACGGCCTCTATGTGGGCGAAACGGGGCAGTTCGGCTCGGTCGGCGGCGGCATCCTCGCGGTGCAGGGTTTCAACCCGTTCGAATCCAATCCCGAGCTGAACATCCTGCGCATCCTCAACTCCTCGATCGAGGACAACCATATCGAGGGCGTGACGCGCATCCGGGCCGGCTCGGGTCCCACCGCGGGCGAGGAGTACGTCTTCGCCGGCGGCGGCGGCGGCGTGCTGGCGCGGTTCGCTCAGATCAACAGCAGCACCATCGCCAACAACAGCACCAACGGCGACTACGCCCATGGCGGGGGCCTGTCGTTGCGCTACGACGCGTCGATCGTCAATTCGACGATCTACGGCAACGTCACCACGGGCGATCATGCCAACGGCGGGGGCTTGAGTGCGGCGAGCCGGCTGGAGCTGATCAACTCCACCATCACCGGCAACCGGACCGAGGGCGAGAACGCCGAGGGCGGCGGCTTCGCCGCCTATGGCGACTCCACCGACGACGGCGTCGGCAACGACCTCAAGCGCATCGTCAACTCGATCATCATCGGCAACGTCGCCGAGAACGACATCTACGGCTCCGACGACCTGGCGCTTTCCCCGTGGGAGGACTTCTTCACCAGCGCCATCTGGGACGAGAACGTCTTCGACGGCGCCAACATCATCGGCGAGACCTACAACGCGCAGCCCGACCTGACCGAGATCAACGGCCCGATCTTCGAGCGCTCGCCCACGGCGGTGTTCGAGAACGGCGGCGAGCTGAAGGACAACGGCGGCGACGTGAAGTCGGTCAAGCTGCGCGCCAGCCCGCTGAACCCCGCCATCGACGGCTCTCAGGGCGCCGCCGTGCCCGAGGACACGACCGGCCGCCCGGCGCAGGACTGGCCGGGGCAGGGGAACGACAACGACCTGCCCGGCATCCGCGACGTCGGCGCCTACGAGCTGCCGCTGCTGACCGGCGGGCTGGAGAACATCGTCGAGGGGACGGAGGGGAACGACCGTTTCAAGGCCGCGAACGAGGGCGAGACCTTCGTGCTTTACCGCGGGGTCGATCAGGTGTCGGGCACGCTGGCCGGCCTGGACGGCGACGCGATGGAGGGGTTCGGCTTCGACGACAGGCTGATCGTGCGGCGGGCGCAGTTCGACACCTCCGACCTGTCGTTCCGCCAGGGCTCGCTGATCGTGGGCATCGACGCGGCGGGCGGCCCGGCCGCGGAGGCGACGCTGACCCTGGCGGGCGACTATTCCAAACGGGTCCTGGTGGCCGAGGATGCCGGCGCGAACACCGTGCTCACGCTCGCCAATCTGGGCGTGGGGACCGGCAGGGGCGACGCGATCCGCGGCACGAACAAGCGCGACCTGATCGACGGGCGCAAGGGCGGCGATGCGATCCGCGGGCGCGGCGGCGACGATCTGCTGGGCGGCGGGAAAGGCGCGGACCGCATCGATGGCGGCGCCGGCGACGACGTGATCGAAGGCGGCGCGCAATCCGATGTGCTGACCGGCGGGGCGGGACGCGACGCGTTCGTGATGGTCCGCGGCATGGGGCGGGACCGGATCACGGATTTCGACCTGCGGCGGGACGTCCTCGATTTCTCGGACCATTCGGCGGTGAAGCGCTTCGCGGATCTGCGTCTGGCGGAGCGGGGCGACGACGTGCTGATCTTCGACGGCAAGGGCGGTCGCGTGACGCTGGAAGATGTGGACGTCGGCCGCCTGAACCGCGGCGACTTCGAGTTCTGAGGGTCGCGCGGACGGCGCTTGCGCGCCGGGGCCCCTTGCGCACGCCCCGCCCGCCCACCCGCGCGCGCAAGGGGCCCTGGGCGCCCGGTGGGCGAGCGCTGCGCTTGCGTCAGGCGCCGCGTCGGAGCGCTCTGAAAGGTTCCGCACCCGCATCCGTGATGGCCGCGCCGCCGTTCACCCCGACCACGGACAAGCCGGCCGCCAATACCTGGCGCCCAGGCCCCTTGCGCGCGCGGGCGGGTGGGTGGGGCGTGCGCAAGGGGCCTGCGGCGCGTGGCGCCGCCTTGCGCCGACGCCAAGCCCGGCCGGACGACGCCGGCCTTCAGACCGCGGCGCCGGCGGCCCGCTTCGCCTCCAACTCCGCCTTCAGATCGGCCGAGCCCGGCGCTGCGCCGTCGCGGGCCATGCGGGCGCCGAGCGCGGCGAGATGGGCGTTGATCGGGGCCGCGGCGCCGTGCAGGCGGGCGAGGTAGGCGATCTCCCCGTTCAGCCAGTCGGTCTCGATGTCTCCCGTGCCGCGCGCCAGGCTTTGGGTGGTGGAGCTGCCGGCGCGGCCGGCGCCGGCGATCTCGCGCTGCTGCATCAGGTCTCGCCGCGGATAGTCGGCACCCACATCGCGGAAGGGCAGGCCGGCGGCGGCGTAGACGTCCTTGGCCTCGTCCGTGGCGGCCCGGCGCAGATCGGGCGCTTCGCCGAAGGCGGCGCCGATGACGTTGCCGAGGTTCAGCAGCAGCTTGCCGCGCTTCGCGGCCATCACGTCTTCGGCCACGTGGCCGCCGATGTTGCCGGCCTCCATCAGCGCGGCGAAGGCGTGGTCGTCGGCATCGGCGCCGTCGGGGTATCGGCCGGTCTCGAATACGCCGTGGCGGGGGTGGGAGTAGGCGGCGGCCTCGTCCGCCTCCACGTACTTCGCGGGCATCATGACCAGAACGCCGTGCACGTTGGGGAAGCGGCGCAGGGCCAGGTCTTCGTTGGCGATGCCGTTCTGGGCGCAGAAGATGGGGCCGTCCGTCCAGCCGGCGGCGCGGAGGCGTTCGAGGGCGCCTTCGCTGGCTTGGGTTTTCATGGCGAGGAGGACGGCGTCGCCGTCGCGGAAGGCAAGGCGCGAGGGATCGTCGACGAGGTCGAGCGTCACGCGCTCGTCCAGTTCGGGTGTGAGGAAGCGCAGGCCGCGGTCGCGCAGCGCCTCGAGGCGGGCGCCGCGGGCGATGCCCACCACGTCCTGCCCGCCGCGGACGAGGCCGGCGGCGACCGTGCCGCCCACGGCGCCGACGCCGTAGATGATAAGGCGCATGGCGGGGTCCTTTCAGGTCTGCGTCCAGATCGAGGGGAGCACTTAGCGTGAAACCGGCGCGGCGCCCCGTCGGGGCGCGGGGGCCCCGACGGGGCGCCGGGCTCAGAGACCGAGGGCGGAGAGGCCGATCAGCAGAGCCTTCTTCATCACCGTGGGCAGGGCGCCGGCCTGCGCACGGGCGTCGGGAACGAAGGCGCCGCGCGCAGGCTGGCTCTCCTCCCCCACCTGCGCCGTCAAGATGGTCAGCTCGGCTTGAAAATGGGTGAAGACATGCCGTGCCGTGGCGGGGGCCTGTCGCCAGTCGGCCTGAAGGGGGGCGGCCTCGGCGATCTGCTCGGCGGTGGGCGGGCTTTCGGCGCCGCGGCGGTCCCAGGCGGTGCCGGGCAGGCCGGTCATGCCGCCGAGCAGGCCTTTGTCGGGGCGCGTTTCCAGCAGAAGGCGGCCCGAGGGCGTGAGGGCGACGAAGACCGCGCCGCGGCGCAGGGGCTTGGGGGCCTTGGGGGTCTTGGCGGGCAGGGCCTCGGCGATGCCGGCGAGGCGGCCCTGGCAGCCGTCCATCCAGGGGCAAAGGCCGCAGGCGGGAGACTTGGGCGTGCAGATCGTGGCGCCGAGGTCCATCACGGCTTGGGCGTAGTCGCCTGGGCGCTGGTCGGGCGTGAGGGTGTCCGCGAGGCGGGCGAGTTCGGGTTTGGAGCCTGGAAGCGGGTCTTTGACCGCGAAGAGGCGGGCCATGACGCGTTCGACGTTGCCGTCGACCACCACGGCGCGGCGCTGATAGGCGATGGAGGCGATGGCAGCGGCGGTGTAGGGACCGATGCCGGGCAGGGCGCGCAGACCCTCCTCGTCGTCGGGAAATCGGCCGCCGTGGTTCAGCGTCACCGTGCGCGCGCATTTCAGCAGGTTTCGGGCGCGCGCGTAGTATCCCAGGCCCGCCCAGGCGGCCATCAGATCGGCGTCGTCGCAGGCGGCCAGCACCTGCACGGTCGGCCAGGTCTGCGTGAAGCGCAGGAAGTAGGGGGCCGCATGAGGCACGGTGGTCTGCTGCAGCATGATCTCCGACAGCCAGACGCGGTAAGGATCGGCGGTCAGCCCCGATCCCGGCGGCACGCGCCAGGGCAGCGCGCGGGCGTGGCGGTCGTACCAGGCGAGCAGCGCAGCGGCGCGGCCGCTCATGCCCTTTCCACGGAGCGCGGGGCGCGGCAGGGTCCAAGGCGAAGGAGGCGAGTCATGGCGGCCAAGCGACCCCAAGGCGGCGGCGGAGGCAAGAGGCGCGGCGGCATGGCCGGCGCCCATGGCGACCGTCTGACGCCCGCCGCCGCCGGCAAGCCGCCCAAGACCGCCGCGTCGGGGAGTCGCGCCGCCGCCGGGGCCGCCGGTATGTCTGGCGCGTCCGCATCGCCGCCCCCGCTGCGCCGCAAGGGCGCGGGGTTCCTGCATGCCTCCGCCTCCGCGGTGCGCATGCTCAAGGAGGCGTCGGCCCGCCGCGGCTTCGCCGAACCGCGCATCCTGACCGACTGGGACGCGATCATGGGCGCCGCGCTCGCGCCGGTCTGCCGACCGGTGAAGGTCAGCTACGCCGGCAAGAATTTCGGCGCCACGCTGGTCGTGCTCGCCGAAGGGCCCCGCGCGCCCGAGGTTCAGATGCTCGGCCCCAAGATCGTGGAGCGGGTGAACGCCCATTACGGCTATCGCGCCGTCTCGCGCATCCGCGTGGTGCAGACCGACGCGCGCCTGCCCTCGCGCATACGTGATGAGGGCGTCAGCGCGGCGCCCCGCGACGGCCATGGCTCCGCCGCGGTAGAGAACGACATCGATCCCCATGCCGCAGCGGCCTCCGCCGCCGCGACGGACCCCGGCCTATCGGCGGCGCTCGCCCGCCTCGGCCGCAGCCGCGCCGCCCGCCAACGCGCCGCGGCGAACGACAGGAAAGGACGCAAGGCATGAGCCTGATCCTCGACCGCCGCGCCGCGCTGGCCGGCCTCGCCGCAGCCGCGGCCGCTCCGGCCCTGCCGGCCTTCGCGCAGGAGGCGGAGCTGCCCATCGCCACGGGCATCTTCACCGAAGGCGACCCGGACGCGCCGGTGCACGTGCTGGAATACGCCTCGCTCACCTGCCCGCATTGCGCCCGCTTCCA
>JBCBYE010000246.1:0-6409 GCA_039816075.1 Pseudomonadota bacterium
CACGGCGCGCCCGGCACGCTGGAGGTCCGCGAAGTCGATGCGCCGTCGCCGGGCGAGGGCGAGGTCGGCATCGCGGTGGAGGCGGCCGGCATCGGCTTCGTCGACAGCCTCATGATCGCCGACAAGCACCAGGTGCATCACCCGCTGCCCTTCGCCCCCGGCATGGAGGTGGTCGGACGGGTGACGGGCCTGGGCCACGGCACCGCGGGGTTCCAGCCCGGCGACCGCGTCGCGGCCGTTCTGACCGACGGGGGCCTGGCCGAGATCGCCGTCGCCCAAGCCACGGAAACCTTCGCCGTGCCGGAGGGCTGCGATCCCGTGGCCACCGCCGGCGCGCTGGTCTCGGC
The DNA here is from genome assembly GCA_039816075.1 of Pseudomonadota bacterium. Lineage (GTDB taxonomy): Bacteria > Pseudomonadota > Alphaproteobacteria > Rhodobacterales > Rhodobacteraceae > Albimonas. The sequence continues at coordinate 348 of JBCBYE010000246.1, forward strand.
CCTGACCGCGGACCTCGCACTCGTCGATCGGGCGCGGCTGGAACCGGGGGAGCGGGTGCTCGTCGGCGGCGCCGCGGGCGGTGTGGGCCTCGCCGCCGTGCAGCTGGCGCGGGCCATGGACGCGCACGTTCTCGCCGTCGCCAGCTCGCCCGATCGCCAGGTCCTGGCCCGGACCGCCGGCGCCCAGGAGGCGATGGACTACAAGGGCCTCGCCGCCCGAATCAAGGCGAAGGACCTCAAGGTCGACGTCGTGATCGACCCGGTCGGCGGGGCGTTCGGCGCCGCGGCCCCGGGCGCGCTGGACTGGTGCGGCCGCTACGTGACCGTCGGTTTCGCCGGCGGCGCGCCGCCCGTCTTCAAGGGCAACCACCTGCTGATCAAGAACCGCGCCGCCATGGGCATGGTCCTGGGCTACTACCGCCGCCATCGCACGCAGGCGCTGGCCCGATCCGCGGGCCGGGTGTTCGCGGCCATCTCGGCGGGCTCTCTCGACCTGCCGCTCACGGTTCTGGACGATCTGTCCGCGGCCGAGGCGGTGATCGAAGACCTGCGCATGAGGCGGTTCGCCGGCAAGGCCGTGATCGCGATGACGCAACCGCGCGCTCGACCCTAGATGCGGGGGGTCGTCGACGTGCGGCCCGCACCGCGACATGACACGGCCAGCCGCGCAGTTGAGCTGCCGGGGCCGTTTGCGATCGCGGTCGTCGCCCAGGTCGCAGGGCCTGAGTCCGATTTTCTCATTGGACCCGCTTCAGGTCGGGCGAGACCGATCCAATAGCTCTCTTTCAAGAAGTCTCATCTCAGTAATATCAGTGAGAGAAATCTACATCCTAGAGGAATGTATGTCTATCTTAAAATATTCGCCCTCCGAAACACTGCCGACTCCAGCTCCCAACTTGCGCTCTCCACGTTGCGACGCCCTTATACCCGAAGAATAGACTCGAACAGCGACGATTTCTGCGTGCAATGGCGTCGAGGCGTGCGCCTTGCGCCTCGCTCTGCCCCCAGCGACCCGCAACGCATTCGCCCGCCCTGCCCGCAACCCTGCCGAAACGAAAACGAGGACGGCGACGCTGACATCGGCGCGACATGCAGCGCACGACCGCTTCGCTTGCACCGCGTCTGCCGCGCCTCCCTTCGGCCCCTCACACCGGTTCCATATCCCCTTCCGCCCGTCTCGCGTGAAACTCCGCGACGAAGGCGTCGAGCGTTCCCGCCTCGATGGCGCCTCGCAGTCCCTGCATAAGCTCCTGATAGTAATGCAGGTTGTGCCAGGTCAGCAGCATCGAGCCGAGGATCTCGCCCGAGCGGATCAGGTGCTGCAGGTAGGCGCGGGAGTAGCCCGTGCAGCAGGGACAGGTGCAGTCCGGATCCAGCGGGCGCGGATCGTCGCGGTGCCGCGCGTTCTTGAGGTTCACCGCGCCGAAGCGAGTCAGGGCCTGGCCGGTGCGGCCGGAGCGCGACGGGAGCACGCAGTCGAACATGTCGATGCCCCGCTGCACCGCCCCGACGATGTCGTCGGGCTTGCCCACGCCCATCAGGTAGCGCGGCCTGTCCTGCGGCAGCTGGCCGGGGGCGTAGTCGAGCACGCCGAACATCGCCGCCTGCCCCTCGCCCACGGCGAGGCCGCCGACCGCGTAGCCGTCGAACTCGATGGCGCGCAGGGCCTCGGCCGAGGCGGCGCGCAGGTCCTCCTCCAGCCCGCCCTGCTGGATGCCGAAAAGGGCGTGGCCCGGCCGGTCGCCGAAGGCGTCGCGGGAGCGTTGCGCCCAACGCATCGACAGCTCCATCGAGCCGGCGATGCGGTCCCGATCCGCCGGCAGGGCGGGGCACTCGTCGAAGCACATCACGATGTCGGAGCCGAGGAGGGCCTGGATCTCCATCGACCGCTCGGGCGTCAGGTGGTGCTGGGAGCCGTCGATGTGGGAGCGGAAGCGCACGCCGGTCTCGTCCAGCTTGCGCAGGTCCGAGAGGGACATGACCTGAAAGCCGCCCGAATCGGTGAGGATGGGGCGATCCCAGTTCATGAAGCGGTGCAGGCCGCCGAGGGCGCCGATGCGCTCGGCCCCCGGGCGCAGCATCAGGTGATAGGTGTTGCCCAGCAGGATGTCGGCGCCGGTCTCGCGGACGGAGCCGGGGAGCATGGCCTTGACCGTGGCGGCGGTGCCGACGGGCATGAAGGCGGGGGTGCGGATGTCTCCGCGCGTCGTGGTCAGGGTTCCGCGGCGGGCGCGGCCGTCCTGCGCGTGGATGTCGAACTGGACGCGGATGATCAGGTCCTCCCTGGGCCGCCGGGGCGTGCGCGACGGGGCTTAGCCTTCCCTTGACCGGGAGGCGAGCCCGAACGAGATGGGCGGCTTGGCGAGCCCGCTTCAAACGCAATGCGTCCGCTACGGCGTCTTCGCGCTTCTGATCGCCCTGCTGGGTGCGGCGGCGTTCGCCTACGGCAGCCTCGAGTCGCGGCAGGTTCGGCGGCTGGACGCCGAGGGCGTCGAGGCGCCCGTCCGGGTCTTGGAGACGGACAGGCGGAACGGCGTTGGCGGACGCAGCGACCGTTTCTTCGTGTCGTTCGTCTTCACCACGCAGTCGGGCCGGAACGTGCGCGGGCGACAGCAGGTTTCGCCGACCCTCTACGACGCGGCTCGGGCCGGACGGCGCTTGCAGGTGGTCTACCTCCCGGATGATCCGGCAAGGCACGCTCTGTCCATCGGCCGCTCGCTGGCCCGGGGGACCGTTTGGCAGGTCATGGGTCTGTTCTTCATCGCCGTTCCGGCCCTGAAGACGGCTTGGACGATGCTGAGCTTCGTGCTGACGCTGCGGGTGCGGGACCGGGGCGAGCAGGCTCAGGCGACGATCAGCCGGATCGCGCCTGTTGGGCGCGAAGGCGGCAAGCAGCGGCGTCATCGTGTCGAATGGACGTTCCGAGACCAAGTCGGCGTGGAACGCCGCGGCAGGTCCCTGGACCGCGAGGAGCGCGAAGCGCGGCGGTGGATCGTGGGGCCGACGATCACGGTCTTTCATTCGCGCCGAAATCCGGACCGATCCTGGTGGATCGAGGATGTCGGCCCTCGCGGCGGCTGACCATCGAAGGTGGACCTGGGCCGAGGGCTTTTCTATATCATCATGCAACCGAGCGAAGCCCAGCGAGGACCTGCGCCATGGACGGACAGACCGACGCCCCGGCCGAGGGCGAGTCGATCATCGGCCCGTCGACCCCCGACCACCCGCTTTACGATGCCGTGTGCGAGGCGTGCCGGTCGGTGCACGACCCCGAAATCCCGGTCAACATCTACGATCTGGGCCTGATCTACCGCATCGCCATCGACGGCGAGGGCGACGTGGACGTGGACATGACCCTGACCGCGCCCGGCTGCCCTGTGGCCGGCGAGATGCCCGGCTGGGTCGCCGACGCCATCGAGCCCCTGCCCGGCGTGCGCCATGTCAACGTGCAGCTGGTGTGGGAGCCGCCCTGGGGCCTGGAGATGCTGTCCGAAGAGGCGAAGCTGGAACTGGGGATGCTCTGACGCCGCCCCTGCGGCCCGTCGTCGCCCGGCCTCAGCCGAAGCCGACCGCCGAGGCCGCCGCGCCCAGCGCCGCGGCGCCGCCGACGACGTAAAGCGGCGACAGCTTCCACGTGGTCAGCGCGGTGAAGGCGCCGACGGCGATGACGAAGCCCAGGGGCGTGCCGGCGCCGTCCAGGAACACCGGGTCGTAGAGCGCCGCCAGCAGCACGCCCACGACCGCCGCGTTCACCCCGGTCAGCGCCGCGCGGACCTGCGGATAGACGCGCAGCGTCGACCAGAACGGCAGCGCGCCCAGGATCAGCAGCATTCCCGGCAGGAAGATCGCGATCAGCGCCACCGCGGCCCCCGCAACGCCCGCCCCCGCCTGACCCAGATAGGCGGCGAAGGTGAACAGCGGCCCGGGCACTGCCTGCGCGGCGCCGTAGCCGGCGATGAAGGCGTCGGCATCGACCCAGCCGCGGCCGACCGTCTCCGCCTCCAGCAGCGGCAGCACCACATGGCCGCCGCCGAAGACCAGCGCGCCGGCCCGATAGAACCCGTCGGCATAGGCGGTCAGGGGCGAGACGCCCGAAATCAGCGGCAGCAGCGCCAGAAGCGCGAAGAAGGCCGCGATGCAGCCCAGCGCCGCGCCGCGGGAGATGGGCGAGGGCAGCGGCTCGTCCTCGCCGGACGGCGCCATCGCCACGTCGCGCAGCAGGGTCACGCCGATCAGTCCGCCGGCCAGGATCGCCGCGAGCTGCCCCCAGACGCCGGGGATCAGCAGCGTGGCCGCGGCGGCCGCGGCGGCCAGCGTCTGGCGCGCGGCGTCGGGCGCCAGGCCCCGACCCATCCCCAGGCAGGCCTGCGCCACCACCGCGACCGCCGCGGCCTTCAGCCCCAGCAGCCAGCCCGCCTCGCCCGCGCCGCCCACGACCGCCAGAACCCCGGCGAAGGCCATCAGCGCCAGGGCCGAGGGCAGCGTGAAGGCCGCCCAGGCCGCGAAGGCCCCCGGCAGCCCGGCGCGGATCGCGCCCAGCGCGAACCCGGCCTGAGAGCTGGCCGGCCCCGGCAGGAACTGGCAGATCGCCACCAGCTCCGCATACTGCGCCTCGCTCAGCCACTTGCGGCGAGCGACGAGATCGTCGCGGAAGAAGCCCAGATGCGCCACCGGGCCGCCGAAGCTGGTCAGACCCAGGCGAAGCATCGCGCCGAAGACTTCGCCCACGCTGCCGCGCGGCGCGGCCTCGTCCTGCTGCATCGCGGTGTCGGTCATCTCGCCCTCTTCGCGCCGGATCCCTTCATGCTGCAGCGCAAGATGCGCGGGCCGACGGCGATGTCGAATGACCGTTCCATGACGCCTCGGCGCGCCCCTGCGACGCATGCCGCGTTGAACGCGAGCGGTCGGGCGCCTATAGTAAGGCTTTCTGAAGGAGGACGCGCTTCCATGTTCGGCATTCCCGGTCAGCCCCCGGTCACGCTCACCGAAGCGGCTGCGGCGCATATCCGCAAGCTGATGGGCCAGGACGGCAAGGCCGCCGGGCTGCGCATCGGCGTCAAGAAGGGCGGCTGCGCCGGCATGGAATACGTCATGGAGTTCGCGGCCGAAACCGGGGACCATGACGAGGTGATCGAGCAGGACGGCGCGCGCGTGATGATCGCGCCGATGGCGCAGATGTTCCTGTTCGGCACGCGCATCGACTACCGCACCTCGCTGCTGGAGTCGGGGTTCGTCTTCGACAATCCCAACGTGGTCGATGCCTGCGGCTGCGGCGAGTCGATCAAATTCGCCGAGGCCGGCGACGCCGCCCCCGCGGCGGGCTGAGCGCCGCCGCTCACTTCCCATCCGTGCACGGGCGTGGTTGAACCCGATCCGACATTCAATCGGATCGGAGGACGCCCCATGGCGCGACGCAGGCTGGCGGCCGGAAACTGGAAGATGAACGGGCTGATGGCCGCGCTGGCGGAGCTGGACGCTCTGACCGCCGCGCAGCCGGCGCCGGACTGCGACGTGCTGCTCTGCCCCCCCGCGACGCTGATCGCGGCCATGGCGGCGCGCGGCGTGGGCGGGCCCGTCACGGTCGGCGGTCAGGACTGCCACGCGGCGGAAAGCGGCGCGCATACCGGCGACGTCTCGGCCGAGATGCTGCGCGACGCCGGCGCCTCGGCGGTGATCGTCGGCCATTCGGAGCGGCGCGCCGACCATGGCGAGGCCGACGCGGCGGTGCAGGCCAAGGCGCTCGCCGCCCGCCGCGCCGGCCTGCTGGCGGTGATCTGCGTGGGCGAGACCGAGGCGCAGCGCGATGCCGGCCGCGCGACGGCGGTGGTGGAGGCTCAGCTCGACGGCTCCATCCCCGAGGGCGCGAGCGCCGCCGACACCGTGGTCGCCTATGAGCCGGTCTGGGCCATCGGCACGGGCCGGACCCCGACGCTGGAGGAGATCCAGCAGATGCACGCCGCCATCCGCGCCCGCCTCGCCGTCCGTTTCGGGGCGGAGGCCGAGGGCATGCGCGTGCTCTACGGCGGCTCGGTGAAGCCCGGCAACGCGGCGGAGATCTTTGC
>JBCBYE010000074.1:0-10637 GCA_039816075.1 Pseudomonadota bacterium
CGGGTCCAGCGCCTCGCCCAGCAGGACGATGGTGCGGTCGAGACGGTCGGCGGCGGCCTGGGCGCGCGCGCCGTCGTATTCGATCATCTTGACGCGGGGGCGGTCCGGGTCCGCCTCCAGCATCTCGGCCACGGAGAGGCCGACATTGCCGGCGCCGGCGATCACCACGCGATGCACCTTGGCCGGCTCCCGCCCGAACAGGCTGAGCGTGCGCGCCACATCCTCCGCCGCCGCCACGAAATAGACCTCGTCCCCGGCGAAAAGCTGATCGGTCGGCATGGCGATCTGCAGCCGCCCCTCGCGCCGATAGGCGACGACGATGGCCTTGAGCGTGCTGAACAGCTCCGACAGCTGCCGCAGGGGCGTGTTGAGCACCGGGCATTCGTCCGACAGGCGCGTGGCGGCCAGGCGCGCGCGGCCGTCGAGAAAGTCCTCCAGCTCGAACGCCTCGGGGTTGCGCAGGCGGCGCAGGGCCGTGCGCGCCACCTCGAATTCGGGGGAGATCACCACGTCGATGGGCAGCTGATCGCGGTTGAACAGCTCCGTCTCCACCTTGCGGTACGTCTGGGCGCGGATGCGAGCGATCTTCTGCGGGACCGAAAACAGCGAATGGGCCACCTGGCAGGCGACCATGTTCACCTCGTCGGCGAAGGTCGCGGCGATGAGCATGTCGGCGTCCTCGGCCCCGGCCTGGGCGAGAATGTCGGGATGGGAGGCGAAGCCGGTGACGCCGCCCACGTCGAACGCCTCCGTCACCCGGCGCACCAGACCGCCGTCCTGGTCGACGATGGTGACGTCGTTGTCCTCGCCCGCGAGGTGCCGCGCGATCTGGGAGCCGACCTGCCCCGCGCCGCAGATGATGATCTTCATGGGCGTTCCGCCATGGCCGTCCTCGCGGCCGCGACCGTGACGGGGGCGGCGGTCGGCGTCAACCGCCGGGCGTCCGGCCGGGTCATCGCGGAAAGGCCGCGTCGAGGAAGGCGGCGACGGGAGGCAGGGAGCGCGCGGGGTCCTCGATCTGCGGGACGTGGCCGAGATCGGGGAGAATGGCGAGCTGCGCGCCGGGGATGGCCTCGGCGAAGCTGCGCGCGGCGGCGGGCGGGATCAGCCGGTCCTCCGCGCCCCACAGGACCAGCGTGGGCGCGGCGATGTCGGGGATGCGCGGCACGTCCGCGCCGGCGGGCGACATGCGGAACCGGCCGATCAGGGCGTCTCGGTTCCCCTCGCGCAGGGTGATGTCGTAGAAGCGGTCGACCTCCTCGTCGGTTACGCGCGCGGGGTCGGCGTAGACGCTTTCGAGGCTCATGCGCACCAGGAACCGCGGCAGCGTGTTGCGCAGCGCCTCGCGCACGCCCGGCAGGCCGGCCAGGGCGAAGCCCGCGGGCACCTCGACCGGTTCGGTCACGAAGCCGGAGCTGTTGACGAGGATCAGCCCCGCGACCCGGTCCGGCAGGTGGATGGCCGAGGTCCAGGCGATGCGGCCGCCGAAGGAATTGCCCACCAGGACGGCGCGCTCGATCCGCAGCCGGTCCATCAGCGCGGTCAGCGCCTCGCGATAGCGGTCCATGGTCAGATCGCCGTCGGGCGGCGGGCCGGTCAGGCCGAAGCCCGGCAGGTCGAAGCGGACGACGCGGCGGGTCTGCGACAGCGCCTCGGCCCAGGGGTCCCAGACATGCAGGCTGTCGGAGGTGCCGTGCAGCAGAACCAGCGGGGCCGGATCGTCGCGGGGCCCCTCGTCGCGGAAATGCAGCGGCATGCCGGCGATGTCGGCGAACTGCGAGGGGGGCTGGGCCCAGCGGTCGGTCAGCTCGGAGAGCGGCCGGTCGGGCGCCCAGTGCCAGGCGATGAAGATCATGGCCGCGGTCAACGTCAGCGCCACGAGGGCGCAGAGCAGGCGGAAGAGCGTGCGGATCAGGCGCATGGCGGGGGCCTTGGTCGGAGGTCTGGGCGCAACGGCCGGTCCGGCGCGCCGGCGCGACGGCGAAAGCATCAGTCGAAGGCGTGGGCGGCGGCGTCGAAGCGGACGACGAGGCGATCGGTCAGTTCCTTGCCGCCGAGCGAGGCGTAAAGGGCGCGCGCGGCGGCGTTGTCATGGCCGGTGGTCAAGTCCACCCGGCCGATGCCGTGGTCGCGGGCCCAAGCGATGACGGCGCGGGTCGCCGCCTCGCCGGCGCCCCGGCGGCGGTGAGCGCGGGCGACGTAGAGGTCCTTGAGCCAGACGAGCCCCTGGAGCGTCTGGCCGGGGCGCAGCACGGCGAAGCAGGCGATGGCGGCCGGGGCCCCAGGGCGCCGGTCGTCGCCCTCACCCTCGCCGTCGCCGTCGCCGAGCCTGACGTCGTCGCGGGTTCGCACGAGCATCAGGCGCGTGCCCTCCGCCTCGTCCATCCACCGGCGCGCTTCGGCCTCGTAGGTCGCACGCGTCGGCAGGGGCGCGGCGCGGCCCGTCTCCTCGGCGTAGAACGCGTCCATCTCGTGCAGAAGCGCGGCGCAGTCGGCGGCGTCCTCCGGCTTGGCGAGCGCGACGCGGAAGCTCATGGGGCGGAGCGGGCGCGATCCGGCGCCGACATCCGGGCCGCTCGGGGCCAGAGACGGGGCCGGAGACGGGGCCAGCGACAGGGCCGGCGCGCCCAGACGGCGGGCCGCGTCACTCCTCGATCTCCTCGCCGTCGCCGGCCACCGCCACGCGGGCGCCGCCGCGGTTGGTGGTCACCACGCCCAGGCTCTTGAGCTTGCGGTGCAGGGCCGACCGCTCCATCCCCACGAAGGCCGCGGTCTTGGAGATGTTGCCGCCGAAGCGGTTGATCTGGGCGATCAGATAGTCCCGCTCGAAGAGCTCGCGCGCCTCGCGCAGGGGCAGCGTGGCCATGGAGGGGGCCAGCGCCCCCGCCTCGCCCGCGGCAGGCGCGGCGCCGCCCAGGGGCAGCTCCTCCGGGCCGATGGCGCCGTCGCCCTGCCCCAGGATCAGCACCTGCTCCATCATGTTGCGCAGCTGGCGGACGTTGCCGGGCCAGTTCTGCGTCTGCAGAAGCGCGGCCGCATCGTCGGAGAGGGTGCGATGCGGCAGCCCTTCGCGCTCCGACAGGCGCGACAGGAAATGGTCGGCGAGCAGCGGGATGTCCTCGCGCCGCGCGGCGAGGCTGGGAACCTCCAGCGGCACGACGGAGAGGCGGTGGTAGAGATCCTCGCGGAACTTGCCGGCGGCGATCAGCGCCTCCAGGTCCCGGGTGGTGGCGGAGATCACGCGCACGTCCACCTGCACCTGCTCCGCCCCGCCGGCGCGGGTGAAGCGCTGATCGACCAGCACGCGCAGGATCTTGGACTGGGCGCCGGCGGGCATCTCCGCCGCTTCGTCGATGAAGAGCGTGCCGCCATGGGCCTTCTCGAAAAGGCCCGGCGTGGCGGTCCCGTCGCGTTCGCGCCCGAAGAGCGTGTCCTCCATCAGATGGGGTTCGATCGTGGCGGCGTTGACCACGACGAAGGGCATGGAGGCGCGGTCGGACCCGGCATGGATGTAGCGCGCCGCCACCTCCTTGCCCGAACCGGGGGGGCCGGAGAGCAGGATGCGGCTGCCGGTCCGGGCGACGCGGTCGAGCTTCTGGCGCAGCGCCACGGCGGCGGCGGAGGCGCCGACGATCTCCGCCTCGCGCGTTTCGGCGGCGCGGAAGGCGGCGTTTTCGCGGCGCAGGCGCGACGCCTCCAGCGCGCGGGAGGCCACCAGCATCAGCGAATCGGTCGTGAACGGCTTTTGCAGGAAGTCGTAGGCGCCCTGCTTCACCGCGGCCACGGCGATTTCGATGTTGCCGTGGCCGGAGATGATCACGACGGGGATGTCGGGCTGGTTGCGCTTGACGGTCTTGAGGATCTCGATCCCGTCCATGCGGCTGCCCTGCAGCCAGATGTCGAGCACGATGAGGTCCGGGCGCGCCGCCTCGATGGCCTTGAAGGCGCCGTCGGCGTCCTCGGCCGTGCGCGTGGCATGCCCCTCGTCTTCGAGGATGTCGGCGACGAGGTCCCGGATATCGGCTTCGTCGTCCACGACCAGAATGTCGGCCATCTTGGGTCTCCTGCTCTCTGCTCGTTCTTATGTTTTGGGGGGCGCGGGAAGGCGGAGCACGGCCATCGCGCCGCGCTGCGCGTATCCGTCGGCGCCCCGCGGCGCGTATCCGTCGGCGCCCCGCGGCGCGTCGTCCGCGGCGGGCGCATCCTCCAGCGTCAGGGCGCCGCCATGCTCCTCGGCGATCTTGCGGGTGATGGCGAGGCCGAGGCCGGTGCCCTTGTCGCGCGTGGTCACGTAGGGTTCCAGCAGCCGGGCGCGGCCGTGCACGGGCAGGCCGACGCCGTTGTCGATGACGCGGATCACCAGCGCGTCGGGCTCCTGCCGCAGACGCGCGACGACCCGTCCGGGCGGCTCGGACCGCTGGGCGAGGCGCGCCTCCACCGCCTCCCCGGCGTTCTTCAGCAGGTTGGTGAGCGCCTGGGCGATCATGCCGCGATCCAGCCGCACGGGCGCCGGCCCGTCGATCTCCGCCTCGAAGGCCACCGGCCCGCCGGCGGAGGCCTGCAGCAGCACCGCCTCGCGCAGGATCTCGGCCGCATCCTCGTCCGCCAGTTCCGGCGCGGGCATGCGGGCGAAGCGGGAGAATTCGTCGACCATGCGCCCGATCTCGCCCGCCTGGCGCACGATCATGTCCGCATAGCCCTCGAACCGCTCGCGGTCGCGCCCCTCCAGTCCCTTGGCGAACTTGGATTTCAGGCGCTCGGCCGACAGCTGGATGGGCGTCAGGGGGTTCTTGATCTCATGCGCGATGCGCCGCGCGATGTCGCCCCAGGCGGCCATGCGCTGCGCCGCCACCAGGTCGGTCATGTCGTCGAAGGTCAGCACGTAGCCGTCGGCGCCGGCCTCGCCCGGGGTGCGGGCGATGCGGGCGAGAAAGTCGCGCTCCTGCTCGCCCGACGAGGGCGCGTGGACGCGATCCGTGGCGAGGCCGGAGCGGCGGCGCCGCGCCTCTTGGAACAGCGGCGCGAAGACCGGCGCGGCCTTGTCCAGGGGTTGGCCCGCCGCCTCCGCCGGGGCGAGGCCCAGCAGCGCGGCGCCGGCCTCGTTCAGCAGCTCGATCCGCCCCTCGGGGTCCAGACGCGCCACGCCCGCGGTGACGCCGGCGAGCACGGTTTCGGTGAAGCGGCGCCGACGCTCCGTCTCCTGATTGATGGCGACGAGGGCGTCGCGCTGACCCTTCACCTGTTCCGTCATGCGGTTGAAGACGCGGGAGAGGACGGCGATTTCGTCGTCGCCCCGCGGCTCCTTCACGCGCACGTCCAGATCGCCCGCGCCCACCGCCTGGGCGGCGCCGGCGAGGCTGCCCACCGGGCGGGCGAGCCGTTCGGCGAACCACAGGCCGGCCCAGGTGGCCCCCAGGGTGACGACCAGCGCGAAGCCCACATAGAGCGCGGCGAATTCCAGCAGGATGGAGTCGCGTCGCCCTTCGAGCTGTTCGTAGAACTGGACGGTCTCCCGCGTTTCGTCGAGCAGCTGCAGCACGTCGCCGTCCACGCGGCGGGCGACCAGCAGGTAGTAGTCGAAGAACTCCGCCAGGTGCACCAGCGCCCGGATCTCGCTGTCGTCGCGGTCGGAGACGACGACGACCTGCCCGTCGCGCGCCGCCTGCAGGGCGTCGGGCGTCGGCGGCGTGAAGGAAAAGAGGTAGGAGAACTCGCCCCGCGCCACGAGGTTGAGGGAGCTGTCGAAGATGTAGGCCAGCGGAAACTCGCGCAGCAGCGCCTGCTGGCGCAGCAGCTCGCCCAGGGCGCCGTCATTGACGCCGGCGGAGCCGGCGCGGTTGAGGTCGTTGGCCATGGCCAGGATCTCGGCCCGGATGCGGCGGCGATGCTCCTGCTCGTAGGATTGGGCGGTGACGAGGGAGTTGCGCACCACCGAGCCGACCTGCTGGCTGAACCAGCCCTCGATGCCGTAGCTGACGGTGATGGTGGCGAAGACGGCGACCAGGATGGTCGGCGCCAGCGCCATGACCGCGAAGACCGTGGCCAGACGCAGGTGCAGACGCGATCCGGCCGATCGCGCCCGGCGGGCCGCGACCAGCGCGGCGACGCGCACGGCCACGAGCCCGGCCAGCACCAGCAGGAACACCAGATCGGCCAGCAGGACCGCGCGCTGCACCCCCTGTCCCGGCGCCTCGCCCGACCCGAGGGCCCAGGCGGTCAGCGCCGCCAGTCCCACGCCGGTCAGGGCCAGCAGCGCGGTGAGGCGCGCGCGCATCTCTCGGGACAGCTCGCCGCGGAAGGCCTGGGCGAAGGTCGCGCCGGCGGCGTCGAGCCAGGATCGGGCGGCGCTGTCGCTGCGGGGGGCCAATCAGGTCTCCGGCGTCGTCCCGAGCGTCGGGCGTTGGAACCGCGGGGAACGCCGGCGGGAGCGGCGCCCCCTGTTGCATTCCTACATCAGGGTTTTCCCACGCGTGACAGGAATGTCAAGCTCCCTGATCTTTTTGCGCAACGTGTTTCGATTGATGCCGAGCAGATCCGCCGCGCGCAGCTGATTGCCGCGGGTCGCCGACAAGGTCAGGGCGATCAGCGGCAGCTCCACCTCCTTGAGGATGCGCTCGTAAAGGCCCGGGGGCGGCAGCGCGTCGCCATGCAGCTGGAAATAGGCGCGCAGATGCGCCTCCACCGAGGCGCCGAGCGAGGCGGCGCGCTCCGGCTCCGCCGCGGTGACGGCGGGGCGGGCGGCCAGCTCCTCCTCCACGTCGGACAGGGTGATGACCTCGTCCGCGGTGAGCGCGGCGAGGCGCTTCATCAGGTTCTCCAGCTCGCGCACGTTGCCGGGCCAGGTCTGCGCCTTGAGCGCGTCGAGCGCGTCGGGCGAGATGGATTTGCGCGGCAGCCCCTCCTCCTCCGCCTTGCGCAGGAAGGCGCGGGCGAGGTCGGGGATGTCCTCGGACCGGTCGCGCAGGGGGGGCAGGCGGACGGGAACGACGTTGATGCGGTAGAACAGATCCTCGCGGAACGCGCCCTCGTTGATCAGGCCGCGCAGGTCCTGATGCGTGGCGGCGATGACGCGCACGTCGGCCTTGATCGGCGTGCGTCCGCCGATGCGGGTGAACTGGCCGTCCTGCAGCACGCGCAGCAGGCGCGTCTGCGCATCGGGCGGCATGTCGCCGATCTCGTCGAGGAACAGCGTGCCGCCGGCCGCCGCCTCGAACTTGCCGGCCATGCGTTCGGAGGCGCCGGTGAAGGCGCCCTTCTCATGGCCGAACAGCTCCGACTCGATCAGGTCGCGCGGGATCGCGGCCATGTTCACGGCCACGAAGGGGCCGGCCTTGCGCCAGCCGAAATTGTGCAGCGCGCCGGCCACCAGCTCCTTGCCCGTGCCGCTCTCGCCGTTGATCATCACCGTCAGGTCGGTGTTCATCAGCCGCGCCATGATGCGGTAGACGTCCTGCATGGCGGGGGAGCGGCCGATGATCGGCAGCCCCTCGTCGCGCGGCGCGTCCTCGTGGGGGCCTTCCTTGCGGGCGCCGTCCATGGCGCGGCCCACATGGTCGATCACCTGGCGCAGGTCGAAGGGCTTGGGGAGGTATTCGTAGGCCCCGACCTCGGCCGCGCGGATCGCGGTCATCATGGTGTTCTGCGCGCTCATGACGATCACCGGCAGCTCCGGCCGCTTGCGCCGCACGGCCGGCAGAATGTCGAGCGCGTCGCCGTCGGGCATCATCACGTCGGTGACCACGCAGTCGCCTTCGCCGTCCTCGATCCAGCGCCACAGCGTCGTCGCCGAGCCGGTGGAGCGCACGCGGCAGCCGGCGCGGGTCAGCGCCTGGCTCAGCACCGTGCGGATCGCCCGATCGTCGTCCGCCACCAGAACCGTTCCGTTCATGCGCCCCCCGTTCACTCGCTGCGCTCCCGCCAGACCGGCAGCAGGACCTTGAACGTGGTCCAGCCGGGGTCGGACTGGCATTCGACGACGCCGCCATGGTCCGCGACGATCTTGGAGACCAGCGCCAGACCCAGGCCCGAGCCGGTGGCCTTGGTGGTCACGAAGGGCTCGAAGATGTCGCGCTTGACCGTTTCGGGCACGCCCGAGCCGTTGTCGGAGATGGAGATCTCCAGCGGCAGGCTTTCGCGCCGCCCCCCCGGCGCGGCCATGCGGATGCCGGGCCGGTAGGCGGTGCGCACGGCGATCTGCCCGCCGATCTGGGGCGTCGCCTCGGCCGCGTTCTTGATCAGGTTCAGCAGCACCTGCATCAGCTGATCCGCGTCCCCGACCGTGGGGGGCAGCGAGGGATCGTATTCGTCGACGAAGCGCACATGCGCGGCGAAGCCGGCCTCGGCCGCGCGGCGGGCGCGGCCCAGCACGTCGTGGATGTTCACCGGATCGCGCGGCGGCGGGCGGTCGTCGCCGAAATGCTCCACCTTGCGGATCAGATTGGCGATGCGGTCGGTCTCCTCGCGGATCAGGTCGGTCAGCTCCGCATCGGCGTCGCCCAGCTGCATGGCCAGCAGCTGCGCCGCGCCGGAGATGCCGGCGAGCGGGTTCTTGATCTCATGCGCCAGCATCGCCGACATGCCGGTGACCGATCGGGCCGCCGCGCGGTGCGAGAGGGAGCGGTCCATCTTCTCGGCGATGGATTGCGGCTGGATCATCAGCAGGATCGCGCCCTCGGCATCGGCCACGGTCGAGACGTGCAGGTCCGCGACCACCGGGCGGCGGTCGGCCATGGCCAGCTCCATGTCGTGCTCGCCCAGCGACTGGGCCCCGCGGCGGATGGAGGCGACGAGATCGGCGATGCGGCTGGCCTCGCCGAAAAGGCCCGCCAGCGAGCGGCCGCGCAGGGAGCGGTCGGAGAGGCCGAAGAACGGCTCCGCCGCGCCGTTGGCGGCCAGGATGCGGTCCTCCGCGTCGAGCAGGAGGGCCGGGAACGGCACGGCGTTCCAGACAGCCTGCCAATCGGGCGCGGCATCGGCCTGGGAGGCGGCGGCGCGGCTCATGCGGCGAGCTCCGGGGAGGCGGGGGAGGGCGTTTCGGCGCGGCTCCCCGCGGCCTCCGCCAGGTCCGGCAGGGCGTCGCGCAGGGCCGCGAGCACCGCGTCGGGCTCCGGCTCGCGCATCAGACGGGCGGTCAGCGCCTCCGTCCCCGGCAGCGTCGCCAAATGCCATCCCAGATGCTTGCGCGCGCAGCGGCGGCCCACGTCGCGGCCGTAATGGCGCAGCATGTCCTCGTAATGTTCGGCGATCAGCGCCGCGCGGGCGGCGCCCTGCGGGACCGAGGGGGCGGGCCGGCCGGCGAGTTCGGCGGCGATGCAGGCCGGCAGCCAGGGGCGGCCCTGGGCGCCGCGGCCCAGCATGACCCCCGCGGCGCCCGAGGCGGCCAGCGCGGCGCGGGCGGAGGCGGCGTCGACCACGTCGCCGTTGGCGATGACCGGGATCGAAACCGCCTGCCCCACCGCGCGGATCGCGGCCCAGTCGGCGCGGCCCTTGTAGAACTGCTGGCGCGTGCGGCCATGGACCACCAGCATCGCCACGCCCGCGTCCTGCGCGCGGCGTGCAAGCTGGGGCGCGTTGAGCGACGCGTCGTCCCAGCCGAGGCGCATCTTGAGCGTCACCGGCCGACCCGTGGCGCCCGCGGTCGCCTCGATCAGGCGCAGCGCATGGTCGAGGTCGCGCATCAGGGCGGAGCCCGAAAGGCCGCCCGTCACCTTCTTGGCCGGGCAGCCCATGTTGATGTCGATGATCGGCGCGCCCAGATCCTCGGCCAGGCGCGCGGCCTCGGCCATCCAGCGCGGCTCTCGCCCCGCGATCTGAATCGCCTCGGGCGGGCCGCCGTCGCGCAGCGCGGCGCGGCCCAGGGCCTTGGCGTCGCCCACCGCGGCCTCGCGCGAGCCGATCATCTCGCTGACCGTGTAGGCGGCGCCGAAGCGGGCCGCGAGGCGGCGGAACGGAAGGTCGGTGATGCCGGCCATGGGGGCCAGCAGAACCGGGTCCGCCAGGGAGATGTCGCCGATACGGAGGGTCACTGCTCAAACCTTATGCACGCCTTCGGAATAGCCGCGGGACTTGAGCGGCGCAAGGGCGCAGGGTAAGCGGAGGCGCCTGCCGAATGGGCGGGCCGCCTTCGCCGGACGATCCATGACCGCCTCCGCCCCGCTGCATGTTCTGATCGTCGCCGCCGGCCGCGGCACGCGCGCCGGGCCGGGCGGGCCCAAGCAGTACCGCGTGCTGGGCGGCCGGCCGGTGCTGCGCCGCACGCTCGACGCGTTCGCCGCCGCCCTGCCCCGGGCGCGGCCGCGCGTGGTGATTCATGCGGACGACGCCGAGGTCTACGCCGCCGCCGTCGCGGGCCTGGCGCTGGACCCGCCGGTGATCGGCGGGTCCACGCGGCAAGACAGCGTGGCCCGCGGGCTGGAGGCGCTGGAGGGTCCCGACGCGGCGCTGGTGATGATCCACGACGCCGCGCGGCCCTTCGTTGCCCAGGACATGCTGGACCGCGTTCTGGCGGCGGCGGAGGCGACGGGCGCCGCCTGCCCCGCCCTGCCGGTGGTCGACACCATGCGCCGCGGCGCGCCGGGCGAGGCGGCGGGAGAGACGCTGGACCGCGCCGCGCTGAGCCGGGCGCAGACGCCGCAGAC
>JBCBYE010000506.1:0-3718 GCA_039816075.1 Pseudomonadota bacterium
GAAAGGCATGGATCGCGGCGTCCGGCGCCAGCCGTCGCACGGCGCGCAGGGCGGCGGCGGCGGCCGGCGACAGGTCCACCCCGCACAGGGCGCGCGCGTAGGGCGCGGGCGGCGCCGCCTGGGCCAGCAGGCAGGGGCGCAGCGAGGCGCGCACGATCCGCTCCACCGTCGTGCTGGCCACCAGATCGGCCAGCCCGCGGCCGCGATGGGGCCCGACCACCAGCAGATCGACGTCGAGGCGTTCGGCCAGGGCGGGGAGCGCCTCGGCCGGGTCGCCGGTTTCGGCGTGCAGCTCCGCCGTCGCGCCGCCGAGGGCGTGCAGCAGATGCGCGCGCGCGGCCTCGGCCTGGGGATGGGCGAGGGCCGCGGGCAGCTCGTCGTCGGTCACGTGGGCGACGTGCAGCGCGGCCCCGTGCGTCTGAGCGAGCGCGGCGGCGCGGGCCAGCGCCCGGTCGGAGCGGGCGGACAGGTCGGAGGCGACGAGGATGCGGCGCATGGGAGGCTCCGGAGCGGCGTCGAATGCATTCATTATCATGCATGGGATGGCGGCAGGCAAGCGGGCCGGGCAGGTTTTCGCCGACGATATCGCTCGGGCTTGCGGCCGGAGGCGCAGCGCCGCGGCCTGGCGCGCGCCCTGCGGGAGGCGCCGGCGCGGCGGGCGGCCGCGGAGGAGCGCGGCGCGCCGACCCTGACCCCCCTTTTCGGACGCGACGTGGAACGCGCCGGCCTAGGCGCGACCGGGGTTTTCGCCGCGCGGCGCGCAGGCGTGGACGCCGCCCAGCCGGGCGGAGACCGAAGCGATGCGGGCGGAGGGCGTCGACGTCTCCGCCCGCATCGCGATGGCGCGTCCGGTCAGCGCCTGAACGCCTCGGGCTCTCGACAGGGATTGTAGAGCGTGCGGCCCGATCCGGGATCGGTGCGCCGGGTCCAGGCGACGCCGCACCAGGCGTCCACCTGGGCGGGCGAGAAGCTGGAGAGGGGCACGCCCTCGAACGGCCGCGGCCCGGCGGGCAGCTGGATGGCCGAGGCGAGCGCCTGGCCTTCGGGGCGGGCGAAGGCCTCGGCCGCGTTTTCCGGCGCGGCGAGGGCGCCGAAGCAGCTGTTCACCGCCGCCGCCTCGCGCAGGGATTCGTATTGCGAGGCGAGGCGCGGGATCGCGGCGCGCTGGGCCGAGCCGCCCTCGGCCACCGCGACCCGCAGGGCCCCGGCGACGCGCTGCAGCTCCAGATCCAGGGCCGGGCAGGCATAGGCGTAGTAGGCGAGGTTCGTGCCGGTCGCCACGAGCTGCGGCGGCGGGCCCGAGGCGCAGGCGGCGAGGACGCCGACCAGGGCGGCGGACGCGGCGACGCGGACGAGACGGATGGAGGAAAGGAGGATCATGACGCTTCTCCCATCCGCCGACGCGGGCCTCGAAAAATGCGCCGGGGCGGACGGACCGGCGACACGTCACTACTCGTTACGGGGAGCAGGGTGACGTCCGAATAGGCGATTCTTCAAGCCCCAACTCACAAGATATAGGTATTGGAGCAAGATGAACCGCAAGCAACGGAGGGGGCGCCAAGATAAAGCGCTGAGCGGCGAGTCCGGCGCCGAGGTGTGCCGTCGCGGGAGGGTTTCGCGGTGGGCGGCGGCACGAGGACGGATCTGCGGGGCAGGGGGCGCCGCGCGCCGCGCGCCGGGCGCGCGCCGAGCGCGGGTCGGGCACGGGTCGGGCGCGGGTCGGCTGGCCGTTGCGGGGAGGGGCGCGCGCGTCGCCCCGGGCGGGCCGCCCATGCCGCCGCCGCGCAGGGGGCGGTCGGTCGGAGCGAGGGGGGGCGGCGCTGAAACGAGAACGCCGGGCCCGTGAGGCCCGGCGCGCGTCGCGTCGGCGGAGGCCGTCGCGAAGAGGGGGGCCGGTTACTCGGCGGCGATGGCGGCGCGGGCGCGGGCGGCGGACAGCGCCTCTGCCAGGGCGTCGAGCAGACGGTCGACCGTCTCGGGGCGGGCGTTCTCCCCCATCAGGCCGATGCGCCAGACCTTGCCGGCGAGGGGGCCGAGGCCGGCGCCGATCTCGATGCCGCGGCCCTGAAGCAGGGCGGCGCGCAGGGGCGCGTCCTCCACCCCGTCGGGGATGCGCACGGTGTTGAGCATGGGCAGGCGGGCGCCGGGCTCCACCAGGAACTCCAGCCCCAGCGCGGCCAGCCCCTCGGCCAGGCGGGCATGGGCGGCGGCGTGGCGGGCGCGCACGGCCTCCAGCCCCTCGTCCAGCACGCGGCCCAGCGCCTCGTGCAGACCGTAGAGCGCGTTGACCGGCGCGGTGTGGTGGTAGCTGCGCGGCCCGGCGCCGTCGGCGCGCCAGTAGCCCAGCACCAGGCCCAGATCGCAGAACCAGCTCTGCACCGGGGTCTTGCGCGCCTCCACCGCCGCGACGGCGCGAGGCGAGAAGGTGATCGGCGCCAGGCCCGGCGGGCACGACAGGCATTTCTGCGTGCCCGAATAGACCACGTCGGCGCCCCAGGCGTCCGCCTCCACCGGCAGGCCGGCCAGCGAGGTCACGCAGTCGACGATGGAAAGCGCGCCGTGCTCGGCCGCCATGGCGCAGATCGCGGCGGCGTCGGAGCGGACGCCCGTCGACGTCTCCGCATGCACGAAGGCGACCAGCTTGGGCGCCTCGACCCAGGCCAGCGCGTCGCGCAGGGCGTCGAGGTCCACGGGCTTGCCCCAGGCCGTCTCCACCAGCGTCACGTCGGCGCCGCAGCGGCGGGCGATGTCGGCCATGCGGCCGCCGAAGACGCCGTTCTGCGCGATCACCGCCCGGTCGCCGGGTTCGAGCAGATTGGCGAGCGCCGCCTCCATCGCCAGCGAGGCGGGGGCGGAGAGGGGGAAGGTCACCGGATTGGCCGTGCCCATGAGCCCGCGCAGCCGGTCCTTGAGATCCTCCATCATCGCGGAGAAGGCGGGGTCGAGATGGCCGATGGAAGGCTGCGCCGAGGCGGCGAGCACCTGCGGCGCGACGTTGGAGGGGCCGGGGCCCAGCAGCAGGCGCTCGGGCGGCGTGAAGGAGGTGACGGTCATCGAAGGACGCTCCG
This sequence comes from Pseudomonadota bacterium, assembly GCA_039816075.1. Classification (GTDB taxonomy): domain Bacteria; phylum Pseudomonadota; class Alphaproteobacteria; order Rhodobacterales; family Rhodobacteraceae; genus Albimonas. The sequence goes on from JBCBYE010000506.1 coordinate 3,069, forward strand.
CGGTCGTGGGGCCGGGCGAGGGACGCTCGGCCGGGGGTCGGGCGCAGGGGCCACGGGCCGGCGGCCCGGGTCAACGCGCAGAGCGTTTAATCGAAGGGTCCTTAAGCGTTTGTTTGGCCCCTCGGCCGCCATCGGAGCGTCGGCGCCGCGCAAGAGGCGCGGAGATTTCCGATCGGAAACGCCGCAGGGACCGGCGGTCGCGCGCGGAGGGCGCCAGGGGCCGGCGTCGCGGCGTGGGGCGATTCGAGGGCGGCTGGAGCGGGCGATCGGGATCGAACCGACGACATTCAGCTTGGGAAGCTCGACGCGTCGGTCTCACCGGGTTGCATAGTGTTGCCAAGTCCTTCATTTATAATGAAATTGAGTTTCGCGACGCTTCTCCCTGTGGCGCCTGATAGCATGCCGTTGCCTGCAAACAACCGACAATGCCCAAGCTCAACGAGACCTTCGCCCGCAAGACGCCCTACGCCGACAAGGGCACGCTGAAGCACTGGGACACCGAGCTGAAGGGCTTCGTCCTGTTCGTCGGAAAGCGCTCCAAGACCTGATACTATCAGCGCGATGTCGGCGGGCGCACGCAACGCTCGCTGATCGGACGGTATCCTCTGATCCCGGCAGAGGCCGCCCGACGAACGGCGCTCGCCATGGCC
>JBCBYE010000690.1:0-2402 GCA_039816075.1 Pseudomonadota bacterium
GGCGTGGACGAGATCCGCGGCGGCAAGGGGAACGACCGCATCTGGGGCGGGCCGGACGACGATTTCATCTGGACGGGCCGGGGCCGGGACCGCGCCTGGGGCGACGGTGGCGACGACCGCCTCGAGTCGCAGGCGCTGGAAGGCCAAGGCACGACGAGGCTTTGGGGCGGCGAGGGAGACGATGATCTCGTCGCGCGGTTGGGAACCGTCGTCATGCGGGGCGACGCGGGGGACGACGATTTCCGGGTCGAGACGGCCATCGGGCGGGAGGCCGACATCTCGATCATGGACCTGGAGCAGGGCGAGAGCGTCGAAATCGCGTTCCTGCTCGGCGAAGGCGGCAGCACCGCCGTGCGGGACGGCGCGGACACGCTCATCACCTATGCTGATCTGGAGGTGAGGCTGCGGAACGTGGACGTCGATCAACTCGACAAGTTCATCGAAGTCGATATCGGCGGCAACGAGTTCGCGAACATCTACACGCTGATGTAGCCCGGCGGCGCCGCCCGCATGAGGCGGCGCCGCGGGCCCGAGGAGCGGATCAGCGGATCACCGGCAGGCTCAGCGCATGGGCGGGCGAGGCGATGTCGAGATAAACCGCCTTGGCCATGGCCATGTCGAAATCCTTGGGCGCGAAGGCGAGCACGGCGGCGAGGGCGACGGCGGCGAGGGTCGTGGCGGGGATCACGGCGTTCATGGCAGGCTCTCCTGTCGCGGGGGCGCCTGCCGGAGGATCCCGGGGGTGCGGCGCCCTGACGCAACACGAGGTGGCGGGCCGTCCGCCCTGCCGCAATGCAGGTCACGGCAAAGGCATTTGCGCCTCAGGGCCGGTCACGAAGGCTCGAAATAGGCTTGTCGGCTGAGGAAGCGGCCCAGGCGCGCGGCCTCCGCCCAGTCCCGCTCCGCCGCGCGGTCGCCGACCATCACCACGCCGTCCGCGGGCAGCTTCAGCGGCGTCAGCAGCGCCTGCACCGCGGCGCGCCCCTCCGGCAGAGGCGCCTCCAGCGCCGGGGCGGTCTCGGCCAGGTCGAAGACGATGCGCCGCTCGGCCCCCAGGGCCTCGGCCAGGCGCCCGGCATCCGCCCGCTCCGGCCCCAGCAGCAGGCGGCGCGCGCCGGTGATCTCCCGCAGGCGGGCCGCGTCCCGCTCCGGCACCTCCACGGCCCGCGCCAGCCGCAGGCCCAGAGCGTGAGAGGTGAAGAGGAACGCCACCACGTCGCGCCCCGTGCCCGCGAGGATCGAGGCGTAGGCGGGATAGGCCAGCCCCAGCTCCTGCGCCCGTTTCACGCGGCGCTTGAGCACCTCCAATGGCAGGCGCGGCAGCAGCGCGGCGCGCGCCTTGCCCCAGGCGACCTTGCGGAAGCCATGCCCGGGCTCCAGCGCCGGCCCCTTGTTGTGGCCGATGCCGGGCGGATCCTCGGACGGCAGACGCGACAGGCGCGAGCGCAGGGCGGTGGGGGTCATGGGCGGGCTCCTTCCTGAGGCGAAGGCTGGCGCGCGCCGGCGGCGGCGGCAAGCCCTGGCGCGCGCGGGCCCATGAACGAGGCCGGCTGGACAAGGCCCGGCCCCTCCGCTACGCCCCCGCACGCATCTTGCGCGCGACGCCTGCGGCAAGAAACGAAACGCAACATCCGCTAGGGACGAGGGAGCCGACGGCCATGCGCGTCTATTACGATCGCGACTGCGACATCAACCTGATCAAGGACCTGAACGTGGCCGTGGTCGGCTACGGCTCCCAGGGTCACGCGCATATCCTGAACCTGCGCGACAGCGGCGCCAAGAACCTGGCCGTGGCCCTGCGCCCTGGCTCGCCCAGCGCCGCCAAGGCCGAGGCCGAGGGCCTTCAGGTCAAGTCCATCGCCGAGGCCGCCGCCTGGGCGGACGTGCTGATGATGGCCATGCCGGACGAGCTGCAGGCGGAGACCTATTACGAGCACATCCACGGCCACCTCAAGGACGGCGCCGCCATCGCCTTCGCGCACGGCCTCAACGTCCATTTCGGCCTGATCGAGGCGAAGCCCGGCGTCGACGTGATCATGATGGCGCCCAAGGGCCCCGGCCACACGGTGCGCGGCGAGTTCGTCAAGGGCGGCGGCGTGCCCTGCCTGGTGGCGGTGCACAACAACGCGTCCGGCCGCGCGCTGGAGGTGGGCCTGAGCTACTGCTCGGCCATCGGCGGCGGTCGCTCGGGCATCATCGAGACCGACTTCAAGGAAGAGTGCGAGACCGACCTCTTCGGCGAGCAGGCGGTGCTGTGCGGCGGCCTGGTGGAGCTGATCCGCATGGGCTTCGAGACGCTGGTCGAGGCGGGCTACGAGCCCGAGATGGCCTATTTCGAGTGCCTGCACGAGGTGAAGCTGATCGTGGACCTGATCTACGAGGGCGGCATCGCCAACATGAAC
>JBCBYE010000512.1:0-3688 GCA_039816075.1 Pseudomonadota bacterium
CATAGGTTCCGCGCCAACCCCCCTCGGCCCCCCCGCCCCGATCCGCCCTTCGCGCAGGAGCGTCCGCCATGCCCGACGACCCGTCTTCCGCCCTCGCCGCGGCCGCGCTCTACACCGGTCTGAACGCCATGATCCTCGCGTGGCTGTCGCTCTCGGTGTCGCGGCTGCGCGTTCGAGAGCGCATCAGCCTGGGCGATGCCGGCAATCCGCGCCTGGCGCAGGCCGTGCGCGGCCACGCCAACTTCGCCGAGAACGCGCCGACGGCGCTGATCCTGCTCTTCGCCGCCGCCCTGATGGGCGCGCCGGCCTTCGTGGTGCACCTGCTCGGCCTCGCGCTGACCGTGGGCCGCGCCCTGCATGCCTGGCAGTTTCTCGGCCCCGAGGGCGACATGGGGTGGAAGCGCAGCGCCGGCGCGCTGCTGACCCTGCTGGTCATCGCCCTCGGCGGCCTCGGCGTCGCCCTTCACGCCCTGACGGAGCTTTGAGAATGGACGGACAGGCCCGCGACCTCGCCGAGATCTGCGCCCAGGCGCTCGACGCCGCCCGCGCCGCGGGGGCCGAGGCGGCCGACGCCATCGCCCTGGCCTCCCGCAGCCTCGGGGCCGACGTGCGCGGCGGCGCGCTCGAACAGGCCGAAAGCGCCGAGAGCGTCGATGTGGGCCTGCGCGTGCTGATCGGCCGCCGCCAGGCCACGGTCTCCGCCTCCGACGCGTCGCGCGCGACGATCGAGGCGCTGGCGGAGCGCGCGGTCGCCATGGCGGGCGCCGCGCCGGAGGATCCCTATTGCGGCCTCGCCGCCGCCGATCAGCTCGCCCAGGCGCGCCAGGCCGATCACCTGAGGCTGGCCGATCCCGCGTCCGCCCCCGATCCGGCGGAGCTGGAGGCCCTGGCGCGGGAGGCGGAGGCCGCGGCGCTGGCCGTTCCGGGCGTCACGCAGGCCGAAGGGGCCGGCGCCTCCTGGTCGCGCCGCGACATGCACCTCGCGGCCAGCAACGGGTTCTCCGGCGGCTACGCCCGCACCTCCGCCGCCCTCTACGTCTCGGCCATCGCCGGCGAGGGGCTGGGGATGGAGCGCGACTTCCGCGGCGAATCCCGCCGCGGCGCGGCCGAGCTGCCCGCCGCCGACCTGATCGGCCGCGAAGCGGGGGAGCGGGCGGTGGCCCGCCTCGACCCTCGCCGCGCCCCGACGGGCGCCTTTCCGGTGCTCTACCACGAACGGGTGTCGGCCGGCCTGATCGGCCACCTCATCGGCGCGGCCAACGGCGCCTCCGTCGCCCGCGGATCCTCGTGGCTGAAGGAAAAGCTGGGCGAGCGCGTGCTGCCCGCCGGCCTCGACGTGGTGGAGGAGCCGCACCGCGTCAAAGGTCCGGCTTCGCGCCCCTTCGACGCCGAGGGGCTGCCCACGGCCGAGCGCGCCTTCGTGCGCGACGGCGTGCTCGACAGCTGGGTGCTGGACCTCGCCTCCGCCCGCAAGCTGGGGCTGCAGAGCACCGCCAATGCCGGCGCCTCCCCCGGCGCGACGCCCTCGCCGAGCACGACGAACCTGCGCCTGACGCCGGGCGAGGCCGGCTTCGACGACCTGATGGCGCAGATGGGCACGGGCCTGCTGATCACCTCGCTGATCGGCGCGTCCATCAACCCCAATACCGGCGACTATTCCCGCGGCGCCTCGGGCTTTTGGGTCGAGGGGGGCGAGATCGCCTATCCGGTCAACGAGATCACCGTGGCCGGCAATCTGCATTCCATGCTGGCCTCCATCGTGCCGGCGAACGACGCCGACCCGAACCGCGGCGCCATCGTGCCGAGCCTGCTGGTCGAGGGGCTCACCGTTGCCGGCGCCTGACCCGGGCGCCTTCGGCGGACCCTGGGCGGCCGACCTGGCGCTGCTGACCGAGGCGGCGGTCGCAGGGGGCCGGATCGCCATGTCCCGGCGCGCCAGCGGCTTCGAAACCTGGGAGAAGGACGGCGGCGCCGGCCCCGTGACCGAGGCGGATCTGGAGATCGACCGCGCCCTGCATGCCGAGCTGACCGGCGCGCGCCCCGACTATGGCTGGTTGTCGGAGGAGACCGAGGACGACGCCGCGCGCCTGGCGGCCGAACGGGTCTTCATCGTCGATCCCATCGACGGCACGCGCGCCTACGCCTCTGGCGGCGACGATTTCGGCGTCGCGGCGGCGGTGGTGGAGCGGGGCCGCGCCGTGGCCGCCGTGGTGGTCATGCCCGCGCTCGGCCATGTCCTGCAGGCGGCCCTGGGCGAGGGCGCGCGCTGCGACGGCGCGCCGCTGGGCCTCGCGCCCCATTCGGGCGAGGCGGAGGGCGCGCGCGTTCTGGCCTCGGGGGCCGGTTTGCGGGCGGAGCGGTGGCCGGGCGGCGTGCCGCCGGTCAAGCGCAGCTTCCGCGCCTCGCTCGCCTGGCGCCTGTGCCTGGTGGCACGGGGCGACTACGACGCCTCGCTGTCGCTGGGCGGGGTCTGGGAATGGGATGCGGCGGCGCCGGGTCTGATCGCCGCCGAAGCCGGCGCGTCGGTGGTCGATGCGCTCGGGGCGCCGCCGGTCTACAACCGTCCCGAACCGCGCCTGCAGGGCCTGATCGCCTGCGCCCCGGCCCTGCTGCCGGCCTTTCTGTCGCGTCTCGCCCCCGCTGCGTGAGCGCGCCTCCGCGCCCCGTCGGGGCCGTCGGGGCCGTCGGGGCCGACCGACCGGCCCGGCCCCATCCGCGTCCGCGGCGCGACGGCCGCCTGGGCCGTCGAAGACGCGGATCGACGCCGGCGACCGACCCGGTGGTCCCGGGCCCCGCACGGCCCTTCGACGTCCCTTCGTCCGAACCGCCTCCCGACCCTCGCAAACCCCTACGAGGCGCGCCCGCGCCCATGCGCGCGATTGACGACCGGCGGCGGCGCGGTCTACGCCGCCCCCACGCCCGGTCTGCCCACGGAGCCAAAGCCATGCCCCAGCGCCTGCACCTCGTCTTCGGCGGCGAGCTCGTCGACCCCTCGTCCAACCGCTTCAAGGACGTGGACGCCATCGACCTCGTCGGCATGTTTCCCGACTACGCCACCGCCTACAATGCGTGGAAGGAGGCGGCCCAGCGCACCGTGGACGATGCCCACACCCGCTACTTCATCGCCCATATCCACCGCCTGCGCGACGAAGAGCGCGAGGCGAGCGCCACCGAAGAGCTCGGCTGACGCGCCGCGCCGCGCGCCCGGTCCGCACCGCGCCGCCCCGGCCGCCATGCGCCTGCGTGAAACGCCCCGGCTGGGCCGCCTCGCCGTGCGCCTCGCGGCGGCCTGGGTGCGTTGGGTGGAGCGGACCACGCGGTGGCAGGAGGAGGGCGGCGAGCATCTGCAGCCGCTGCGCGACGGCGGGGCGGGGATGATCCTGATCTGGCACGGACGCATGCTGATGCTGCCGGCGGAAACGCGGGCCGGCGCGCGGGTCCGCGCGCTGATCTCCGCCAACCGCGACGGCGACCTGATCGCCGATCTGGTGGCGCGCTTCGGCGTGACCGCCCTGCGCGGTTCGGCCCGCGACGCGCGAAAGCCGGACAAGGACAAGGGCGGCGCCGACGCGGCGCGCGGGGCCTATGCGCACCTGCGCGCCGGCGGCGTGCTGGCCGCGACGCCCGACGGGCCGCGCGGCCCCTGCCGGCGCCTGCAGCCGGGCATGGCGGCGCTGGCGGCGCTGGC
>JBCBYE010000814.1:0-1809 GCA_039816075.1 Pseudomonadota bacterium
AAATGGACGCGCTGTCGTCCATGGCCAACATCGGCGGCTACCGCGCCACGATCGAGGCGGCGAACAATTTCGGCCGCTTTTTCACCGGCCAGGTGACGGCGGCGGGCAAGGTGCCCCCGATGTTGGCCATGGACGACAGCGCGTCCATTTTCTGCGCGCGGGAGATGCGCGGCACCATGTCCATGGCCAGAACGGTCATGTTCTTGGCGTTCATCTTGGCCAGCAGCTCCTCGTTCTGGCCGGGCCAGACGAAGGAGATCAGGGTCTTGCCGTCGGGGGCATGGTCCAGCTCCTGCAAGGTGGGGCCGCGCACCCCGATCACGACGTCGGAGGCGGACCAGAGGGCCGCGGGGCCGTCCACGACCTCCACCCCCGCATCGCGGTAGGCCTGGTCGGAGATGTCGGCGCCGACGCCGGCCCCCGCCTCCACCACGCAGTCGTAGCCGAGCTTGTTCAGCCGGGCGACGCTGTCGGGCGTGAGCGCGACGCGCTTCTCCCCCGCAAAGGTTTCCTTCAAGGCGCCGATCTTCATGAAGGCCCTCCTCCTGCTTCTCTCGTGCTTGTCGGCCCGAATGCGACGCGCCCGCACGCGGACCCGTGAGGGGCGCCGCGGGGCGGGCGGGAATCGTCGCCGACGGACCACCGCCGGACGGGGGCGCAAGATGGGGAGAAATGTCGCCATGTCCACCGCCAGATGGCGCCGAGCTGTCGCAGGGTGGAAAGCGGACGCTCTCGCGCGCGTGACGAAAGGCGAGGTTTGCGCTATGATCGGGGCACAGCGGCGGACGGTTCGACCCCCAACCCGGCCTGCGCCAGGGCGCGCGGGGCGGGCGGACCGGCGACGAAAGCCGCGCACCGCCGACGGCGCCGAACATCGCGGGACGTCGAGCCGACGCGCAGGCCGCGCGCCGGGCGTCGGACGTCCGACCGCGGATCGCGCGCAAGACCTGAGGAGACGCCGCCATGAGCCTGCAGGCCGTGATTTTCGACGTGGACGGAACGCTCGCCGAGACCGAGGAGCTGCACCGCGCCGCCTTCAACCAGGCCTTCGCCCGCATGGGCCAGGATTGGGTCTGGGACCGCGCGCTTTACGCTCAGCTGCTGTCGGTGGAGGGCGGCGCGGCGCGTCTGCGCGCCTATGTGGAGCGGGCGCGGCCGCGCGAGCTGGCCTATCTGGAGAACGAGGGCGTCTTCGACGACCTGCATGCGGCCAAGACCGAAGCGTTTCAGAGCCTGATCGAGGAAGGCGCGTCGCTGCGCCCGGGCGTGGCGCGGCTGATCGCGGATCTGCGCAGCTCGGGCCTGAAGCTGGCGGCGTGCACCACGAGCGGGCGCGAGACGTTCGAGGGGCTGATCCTGAACGCCTTCGGGTTCGAGGCGCTGGACTGGTTCCAGGCGGTGGTGACGCGCGAGGACGTGACGGCGGCCAAGCCCGACCCGGCGCCCTACCTCAAGACGCTGGAGCGGCTGGCCGTGCCGGCCGAGGCCGCGCTGGTGATCGAGGACAGCGGGCGCGGCGTCGCCTCGGCCCGCGGGGCGGGGATCGACGTGGTGGCGGCGCCGGGGCTTTACACCCGCGACGACGATCTGTCGGGCGCGCGGCTGGTGCTGAGCGATCTGGGAGAACCGACGGAGCCGTTCGACGTGCTGGCGGGCGATCCGGGGCCGTTCCATTTCGTGTCGTCCGACGCGCTGCGCAGCTGGCATGCGCAGGCGGGGGCGCCGACGGGGGCGGCGGCCTGAGGGACGCGCCGGGGCGGCGGTCGCGGCGGCTTGCCGGGCCGGGAGGCGGGATGCGTTCGAATTGAT
>JBCBYE010000010.1:0-18524 GCA_039816075.1 Pseudomonadota bacterium
GATCTGACGGCCGAGCTGAAGGCGCCCAAGACCCGCGAGTGGAAGGACACCACCGTGGGCCAACTGGTCGAAGCCATCGCGGCCGAGCACGATCTGACGCCGCGCGTCGCGGCCGAGCTGGCCTCCATCCCCATCGAGCATCTGTCGCAGACTTCCGAAAGCGACCTGAACCTGCTGACCCGCCAGGCGCGCCGCATGGATGCCGTCGCCAAGGTGGGCGGGGGCGCGCTGCTCTTCGTGCGGCGCGGCGCGGGCGCCACCGCGTCGGGCGAGGCGCTGACCCCCATCCCGCTGGGCGCCGACGAGGTTGCCGGCTGGAGCTGGCGCATCGACGATCGAGGAACCTACGCCAGCGCCGCGGCCTTCTGGAACGATCTCGGAGGGGCCAAGCGCCAGCGCGTCGAAACCTCGGCCGAGGCGCCGCAGTTCGAGATCTCCGAGACCTTCGCCACCGAGGCCATCGCCCGTCGCGCCGCCGCCGCCAAGCTGGAAGAGCTGCGGCGCGGCGGCCTGCGCATGGAGGTCGCGCTGCCCGTCGGCCGTCCCGAGCTGCTCGCCGAAACGCCGGTGGACCTGAGCGGCTTCAAGGACGGCATCGACGGTCGCTGGATCGCGCAGACGGTCTCCCATCGGTTCGAGGGCAGCGACGGCTTTCGAACCGCGCTGACGCTCGTCCCGCCGCCGGAGACCGCATGACCGATTTCGCGTCCGAAGTCGCGCGCCTTCGCGCCTATCCGCCGGCCGAGCCGGCTGCCTCGCCCGCCGCGCCCGTCGCCGGCTGGCCGACCGTGACCCAGGAGCTGCTGATGGGCCTTGCCGCCGTCGCCGCCGAGAACCTGCTCGACCATGTGCCCGACAATGACGGCCTGGCGGACTGCGCCCCCGGCGCCGCCCAGGCCGAGGCCGCGCTGCCGGAGACCGGCGGCGCCATCATCGTGCCGCGGGGCGTTTACGCCTTCGCCACGCCCTGGCGCATCACCCGCAGCAACGTCGCGCTGCTCTTCGAGGGCGGGGCCGGGGCCGCGCGCTTCGTCAAGCGGGCGGGCTGGTCCGGCGGCGCCGATGCCGGCCTGCTGGAGGTCGCGGGCGCCCGCAACTTCGCGCTGCGGGGCGGCGCGCTCGACGGCGCCGGTCGGCCTGGCCACGGCCTGGTGCTGATCGACGTGGACGGCGCGGTGGTGGAGCTGGCCGAGGCCGTGAACCATCCGGGCGTCGGGTGGATCTTCGACGGCGCCCGCGACGCCTCGCTGAATGAGCTGCGGGCCACGCAATGCCTCGGCGGCGCGGCGGAGACGCGCGCGTCGTCCCGCGCCTGCCGCCGTCTGGCGATCCGCGGCCTTTCGGCGACGGGCTGCGGCCTGGCCCTGCGCCTGGCCGCGGCGCCGGCGGCCGGTCGACGCGTCGAGGATCTGACCGTGGACGCCCTGCGCGCGACCTCTCCCGCGCCCGGCGCCGGTGCGCAGCTGCAGCTCGACGAAGGACTGCGCGTCGCGTTGCGCGACGTGTGCGTGGATGCCGGGGCCGAGGCGGCGGCGCCTCTGCGCCTGGGCGATGCCGCCGCGCTCGACGATCTCGACCAGGTGCGCATCGAGGGCGGCGCGCTGCTGGGCGCCGCTGCGCCCGCGGCGGTCATCGCGGCCGGGGCCAACATCGGCGACGTGCGCGTCCACGGCGCGGATCGCACGGCCGGCGCGCAACTGGCCGACATGACCGGCGCAGGGGCGGGCGCCCGCCTGACGTTCCGCGACATGCCCGCCGACATCGAGGACGACGTGGTGGACCCCGTGGGCTGCGTGATCCTGGAGACCCGGCGCGGCCCGGTCGCCTCGGCCGCCCTGGCGATGCAGGTCGGACTGACGCGCCTGCATGCCGGCGACTTCGGCCTCGTCGCCGCCAGCCCGTCCAGCGCCGCGGCGAACAAGGCCGCGCTCGACAAGGTGATCGCGCGCATCCGCAGCACCGGGGGCGAGCTGCAGCTGCCCGGCGGCGACCTTTTCATCGAGGCGCTGGGTCCGCTGCTGGTGGAGGTGAACAACCCCACGCCCTTCATGACGCTGCGCATCGCCGGCCAGGGCATGAGCGAGACCGCCCTGCGCTGCCCCACGCCGCGCACCGGCGCCGCCCTTTCCGGCACGCCGGCGCGCACCGGCCGGCTGGGCACGCTGGAGCTGGAAAACTTCACGCTCGACTGCCGCACCGACGCCGGGGCCAGCACGCCCGGCGGCGGCATCGACATGAGCTGGCAGACCGCGGCCCTGATCCGCCGCGTGCAGGTGCTCGGGGCCCAGGGCGTGGCGTTCGATTTCCGCGAGGTCTGGGACTGGCGTCTGGACACGCTCAAGGCGCTCTACGGCGGCGCGCCCGGCATCGCCGCCTACCGCTTCGACAACGCCATCGCCGCCTTCGGCACGCCCGGCGATCCCGCCGACGATCTGGCCGTGCAGAACAGCTCCACCAACAACGGCACCGCCGACGATCTGCACGCGGAAGGCAACCAGGGCCCGTCGCTGCACATCCTCCGCTCCACCCGCAAGATGAGCTTCCGGCGCTTCAAGGGCCATTTCGATCCGGGCGCCTTCCCCGGCCTTGGGACCGAGCACGTGCTGATCGACGGCATGAACGTGCAGGGCGACGCCGCCGATCTGGACTTCGAAGACATCAACCTCGCCGCCGGCGACGGCTCGGGCCTGATCGTGCGCAACACCGGCGGCCCGGCCGATGAGGGGCCGCGGCTGCGCATGCGCGGCGGCTCGATCACCGCCCAGCCGCATTTCGGCGTGCGGATCGAGGCTTCGAGCGGATCCGTCGTCCGCGACATCGACATGGCCCGCAACACCCACAACCTCTTCGTCGCGGAGCGCGCCCGCGCGGTGCTGGACGTCGCCAGCATGCGCCTCGAAGACCAGGTGAACGTCTGGTATGGCGGCCCGAACCATCGCACGACGGGCTTTCACTGGACCGATTACCCGGCCGGAACCGACTACGCCTACAACGCCTTCGAGATCCACGACGACGGCGGCCTGATGCGCGCCACGCCCTCGGGGCCGGAGCTGCGTCTCGTTCCGCCCGGCCGCCCCGGCTTTCCCGCCGCCGCGCAGCTGCAATGGCTGGAGCCGGGCTTCGAAGGGCAGGTCGTGGCGATCCGCACGCTCCAGTCCGGCTCCAACCCCTACACCATCAACGTCGAGAACCTGGTCGCCGGCGGCAACATCCGCACTGCCGGCGCCGTCACGCGCCAGGTCATCGGCGAGCGCTCCGCCCTCTTCCTGCAATACGCCCGTCGCATCGGCGCCTGGCTCGAAATCGATCTGACCACCTGAGAAGGAACCTGACATGGGCAGCCTCACCAACTACGCCGCGCAAGCGACCCTCAACGCCCTCTTCGGCAAGACCTCGGCCTTCGGAGCGTTGGGGTCTCGGCCGACGCTCTACGTCGCCGCCAGCACCACGGCGCCGGCCGAGAACGGCACGGGCGTGAGCGAGCCCTCGGGCGCCGGCTACGCCCGCGTCGCCACGGCCCCGTCCGACTGGACCGCGGCGTCGCTGGCCGATCCGTCGTCGCTCGCCAACTCGGCCGACATCGCCTTCAACGCCGCGACCGGGGCCTGGGGAACGCTTTCGCATTTCGCGATCTTCGACGCGGCGAGCGGGGGAAACCTGATCGCCAGCGGCGCGCTGCTGGACCCCAGCACCGACGCCCCCCGCACCCGCATCATCGAAAGCGGCGACGCCCTTTTCTTCGCCATCGGCGGCCTGACCTTCACCCTCGACTGAGGAGCCCTCGCCATGTCCACCAACCGCGAGATCGTCACGCAGGCCATGACCGCCGCCACGGTCATCCTGATCGACTGCCGCCGAATCCGCACGGCGACCACCGTCACCGTCCAGGACATCGTCCTGTTCGGGAACTCGTTGCAATCCAACTTCGAGATCGCCGCGCGGGCGGAGACGCTGCCCGACGAGGACATCGCCGCCGTGCTCGCCGGCGACTACGGCTCCCGCGCACCCGACAACGCGCGCGTCACGCTGGGCGAGGCGCAGGCGGCGGGGCAGGCCGTGATCGGTTCCATCCTGACCGAGGTCTACACGGCCGCCGTCGACCCCGCCTACGATTTCGATCCGGTGGTCGGCCGGCACGTGCCCACCGTGGTCACGCCCGAGCGGCGCGCCGCGCTCGCGCCGCATGTGGCGGCGTTGGAAGCCGTCCTCGATCCCTTGCCGCTGGGCGTCTGACCTTGCCGCTGCGCACCGTTTCCGACGCCTATGGCGGGATCTTCCGGCTCGACACCGACACCGGGCTGGTGGAGCACGATCCGACGCCGGGCGCCTACCCGACGCGCTTTCAGCGGGTGAGCGCGCGGGCGCTGATCGGCGATGCCGCGGGCGATCAGGCCACGGCCGAGATCGCGGCGGTGGTGGAGAACGACGCGCATTCGATCACGTCGCATCTGATCGTGAGCGAGCAGTGGGTGCAGGATGTCCAGTATGCAGCGCCTGAAGCGGCCATGACCCGCATGACGCTGAGCATGCCGATACGTGCCGATCTCAACAATCAGGATGGCATCATTCTCGAAGTCGGTGGAGCGTTTGGCGGCCTTATCGTCTATCAGTTCGACGGAATGATCTATGCGCAAGCTGGGAATGGACAGGCGTTTGGTGAGGATGCTTCGCGTTTTGAGCTGTCAACCGCAGCCTTAAACACTGCTTACACGCTGGTGTTGTCAGCGGATCGAACAAAGCGCGCATGCCTTTATGTTGACGATGTTCTAGTCGCCACCAGCGAGGGGGCTAAGCCAAATTTCTGGGGTGGCGACCCTGGCGGACTGCGTGTCGTTTGGGGCGGTGGCTTTGCGGCCAACCGCGGCGGCTACGATACGTCCACCGGCAAGCGCATCGCGATCTTCAACGCTTACTGGTTCTTCAACCAGGTCACCTGGCACGTCGACAACCCATGACGCTGTCCGTCGCGAATATCGAAGGCTCCGTCCAGGCGGATGCCGGCGGCTTCGTCGCCCTCGGCACGCTGGCCCCAACCGGCGGAACCGCGCCCTATCGCTTCATCGCCGTCGGTCAGGCCTTCCTCGACGCAGGCGGCAGCGTCGCGGCCTCGGCCGAGGTTTCGGGCGCCGCGGACCACCAGCAAGCCGGCCCGGCGGCTTCCGACGCCGGCCGGATCGCCGCCACCTCCTCCGCTGCCGGCAGGGCCGGGCGCGTGCGCCGCGCCGGCGGCGGCGTCGCGGCGTCGTCCGACCTTCAAGCGCCTGCGGTTCGCCGCCGCGGCGCGTCGGGCGCCGTCGTGCAGATCTCCTCGGCCAGCGCGGCCGTGCGCCGCCTGCGCCGCGCCGGCGGCGACATCGCCGCCACGGTCTCGGCCGCCGCCGCCGTAGGCCGCCGCCGCGTTGCCGGCGGCCTGGTCGCCGCCGCGCTCGCGGCCGTGGGCATGCCGAGCCGCACCCTTCGCGCGGCCGGCGCGGCCTGGGCGGTCGCCGCGTCCCAGGCGCGCGCCCAGCTGCTCGGCGTCGCCGATGCGCCGCCTGACCCGCCTGCGCACGAGCTCGTCCTCGCCAGGCGCCGTCCCGCCGCGCCGCTGGTTCGGCAGCGCCCCACGCTGAAGCTCAGGAGGTCCGCATGATGATCTATCGCGAAGGCGACAGCGTGGAGTTCGCCATCCCCATCGAGGACGCCATGGGCGCCGCCGAAGACCCGCTGCAGCTTGGCGCGTCCGTCGACGCGACGGCCCATGGCCTCGATGGTCAGGACGACGTGGCGGGCACGGTCACGGTCGCCGCCTCGGGCGCGGTCGGCTACTTCGCCCCCGGCATTCTCGCGCCCGGCCGTTGGATGATCGAGGCCACCGCCACCATCCCCGGGGCACGAATTGAGCGCCTATCGAACAGCTTTCGCGTGACCGTCGCGAAAGCCCTCTGACCGCAGTTCAATCGCACCTCGACACCCGTTTGAACGTCGGCCACCCCGGCCCGCCCCAAAAACCGAGATGCTGCAAGATCTGTTGTCGGACACTGCAAAACGTCGTGTCGCGCTACACTGGCGTCCCCTCCCCCTGCAGGGGGAGGGACCGGGAGGGGGGGCGGTTTCACGCGCGCGCAGCGCTCCGGCATGCTCCCCGCCCGCCGCTCAGAACTCGGGCGCGTCGTAGGCGATGAGGTCATCGATGTAGGCCTCGGCGTCCTCCTCGAAGAGGGCGCGCGTGATGCCGGAGGCCAGCCGCGGCGCGGCCAGCTTCAGGGCGTTCAGGGACGAGCCCGAGGGGCCGAAGCTCATCGTCGAGGCGAAGGAGAACAGACGAACGCGCGAGAGCGCCGCGGCGTCCTCGGCCTCGCGCGCGGTCAGCTGGAAGGTCTCGCCCAGATAGGGATAAGCGCCCAGGCGCGCGTCCGCCTCCCCCTCGGGCGGCGCGTAGCGGTCCGCCCAGCGCGCGGCGCGCGCTTCGAGCGGCGACAGCTCCGGCCGCGCGGCCAGATCGATGTCGAAGCCCACGGCAAGGATGGCGCGGTCGCAGCGGAACGGGCCCTTGGCCGTTTCGATGAGCAGCCCGTCGCCCTCCGCCCGGGCGGAGAGCCAGCCGGCGCCCGGATGCAGATGCGCGGCGGCGTGGCGCGTCACCCGCTCCCACGTCTCGACGGGAAACGCCTCGCGCACGGTCAGCAGGTGCCGCATGGCCCGCCAGCGCAGGGCGTCGGGCAGATCCCCCATATGCGAGAGAAACCCGCGATAGCTCAGATG
This sequence comes from Pseudomonadota bacterium, assembly GCA_039816075.1. Classification (GTDB taxonomy): domain Bacteria; phylum Pseudomonadota; class Alphaproteobacteria; order Rhodobacterales; family Rhodobacteraceae; genus Albimonas. Next base: position 6,745 of record JBCBYE010000010.1, read on the forward strand.
CTTGTAGGGCTGGACGCGCTGGATGTCGTCGCGCCGGAAAAAGACATGGACCGCCGCCGCGCCGGCCTCCAACGCCGCGGCGGCGTTGTCGAAGGCCGAGGCGCCGGCCCCCAGCACCGCCACCACCCGACCCGCCAGCGCGCCGAAGTCGATGTCGTCGGCGGCGTGCAGGATGCGCCCCGGCGGAACCCCGGCCACCGCCTCCGGCGTCAGCCAGCGGCCGGGCGTTTCGATCCCCGTGGCCAGCACCACGTGGCGCGCCGACAGCACGCGCCGGCCCGCGGCGCCCTCCAGCTCCACCTCCACCCGGTCGTCGAAAGGGCGGAGGGCGGTGCAGGTCTCGCCCGCCTCCACCGGCAGGTCGAGCACGCGCTCGAACCATTCCAGGTAATCGGCCCACATCTCCTTGGGGATCTTGCCGAGCGCATCCCAAGCCGCGGCCCCGAACTGCGCCTCGAACCAGCTTTGGAAGGTCAGCGCCGGGGTGTCGAGATCGGGGCCCGTGACGATCTTGGGCGAGCGCAGGGTCTTCATGCGGCCGTAGGTCTTCCACGGTCCGCGCCCCTCCGGCGGCGCCCGGTCGACGCCCAGAACGCGGGTCACGCCCGCGCGGCGAAGCGCGTGCAGGATCGTCAGGCCGCCCTGCCCGCAGCCGACCACCAGCGCGTCCAGCATCTCGCGCCCGTCCGGGCCGGCCTTGGGCTTGACCCAGGGCTGTCCAGGCCAGGCGGTGCGGGCGAGCTCGCTTGCCACGCGGGCCTCGAGGTCGGACAGTCCGGGGCGGTCGAGCATCGGCGGCTCCTGCGGTCCAGGGGCGGAGGACGGAACATGCGCGTGTTTCTCACGGGCGCGTCGGGCTTCGTGGGCCTGGCGCTGTGCGACAGTCTGCTGGCGCGCGGGGCCGAGGTCCACGGCCATTCGGTCGCGCCCCCGCCGGACTGGGCGACGCGCGCGCTGCCCCGGGGCGTGCGCTGGACCCTGGGCGACGTCACGGACGGCGAGGGACTGCGGCGGGAGATGGCGGCGGCCCGGCCGGACCTGGTGATCCATGCCGCCGCCGCGACCGCGGATGGCGAGCGCGAGGCGGCGGGGGACGCGGCGCGCGTGGCCGCGATCAACGTGGGCGGAACCGCCAACGCGGTGGAGGCGGCGGCCGCGTGCGGGGCGCGACGCGTCGTCGCCCTCGGTTCCGGCGCGATCTACGGCAAGGGGCCGGAGGCGGCGGCGATGCTGGACGAGGCGACGACGGCGCCGACCCCGCGCATCCTCTACGCGATCACCAAGCTGGCGGCGGAGCAGCTGGCCCTGCGGCTGGGCGAGGTGCACGGCGTGCCGGTCTGCGCGCCGCGGCTCGGCATCCTTTGGGGGCGGTGGGAGCATCGGACCGGCGAACGGGCCACGACCTCGCCCCTGCACCAGGCGGTCGGACGGATGCGTCGGGGCGAGACGGCCGTGCTGCCGCTGGACGCGCGCCTGCCGCTGATGGAGGGCGGCGACGCAGCCGAAGCGCTGACGCGGCTCGCCCTGTCGGAGGCGACGGGCGTGGTCAATGTCGGCCCGCCGAAGGTCTCGCGGTTGCTGGACATGGCGCAGGCCCTTGCGGGCGAGGGACCGGCGCCGCGGATCGGGGCGCCGGCGAACGTGGCGCTGTTCGCCTCGGAACGCCCGCCGTTCGCGCAGGAACGCTACGAGGCCGCGTGCGGCCCCTTGCCCCTGACGCCCGGGCCAGAGGCGGCCGCGCGCTACCTCGCTTGGCTCGATGCGGTCGGAGCCGACGCCGAGATCTTCGGCGACGGCTGAGCGACGGGGCCGCGCGCGGCGGCGACCGGGCGGTCAGGCCGCCGCGTCGACGGCGGCGTCGGGCAGCGCCTCCCACCGCAGATCGCCCGCATAGCGATGCGTCAGGCAGCCCCGCCCGTCCATGGCGGTCAGCGACAGCCAGCCGTTGTCGAGCAGGTCGCGCACGCCGGAATGGCCCTCGATCACGCGGCTCATGGCCTCGGTCGGCGCCTCGATCACCACCTGCAGGCGCAGGGGCTCGTGGTGCAGCCGCTCTCCGTCATGGACGCTCTGCAGGGGCAGGCCGACGCGCAGATCGCCGCCGGCGCCCTCGATCACGCCCAGGCCCGCGACGACGTTGTGCAGGGTCTTGTCGCCGGCCCCGAACACCTTGGGATCCACGGAAGAGCCGTAGTATTGCAGGCTGATCCAGCTGGCCACGACCATGGGCGCGGTCATGATCAGCTCCAGCACGCCGAAGCCCTCGTCGCCCTGCCAGTCGTAGTCGTGCAGGAACGCCCGGCCGCCCAGATCCAGCGCGGCGGTGCGCCGGCGGGGCGCCGCGATGAAGGCGGCGCAGCCGGCGAGGCCCCATTCGGGCCGCGTTTCGGACCAGTCGAAGGCCCGCGCCAGCAGGGCGTCGCCCGATGCCGCGTCGCCGCGCGGCAGGCTTTTCGCCCGCTCCGCCCGCGCGGTGCGGGCGGCGGCGGCCAGACGGTCGCGCAGGGCGTCGACATCGGCCCGATGGCTGTCCGGTACGTCGTGGTCGTACAGCGCGACCTCGTCGGTCGTGGTGTCGTGCAGCGCGGCGAGGAACCAGACGTCCTCGGGCGCCTCGATGCCGCGATCGGCGAGGCCGCGGCGCACCTGGGGATCGTTCAGCGCCGCGGCGGCGACGCGGGCGTTCACGTCGCCCGCATGGCCGCCGCACGCCCCGCAGTCCAGGCCCGCTGCATGGGGGTTGTTGCGCGTGGTGGAGCCGTGCCCGGCCAGCACCACGAGCCGCGCGAAGCCCTGCGTCAGCGACATGCCGCGCAGCGCGCCCTCGGCCATGGCGAGGCGCTGGTCGGGCGTCAGGCCGAAGCTGCGGCCCCCCGGCGCGTCGATCGCATCGCCCGCGTCGCGGGTTTCGGGGGCGAGGCTGGGGGCCATCTCCACGCCCGCCAGGCCCGGACGCGCGGACTTGGATGGCCGCCCCAGCGCGGCGCCGGCGATCTTGGAGGCATAGGTCAGGCCCAGCCCCTCCACGAAGGCGAAGGAGGAGACGGCGGTGCGGCGGAACTCGTTCCAGATGCGCGCCAGGCGACGGGCCCGGTCGGCCCTGGCGGCCAGCGGCCCGGCGACCTCGGCATCGACCGGGGCCTCGCGCACATGGGCGGCCGGCGCCAGCAGCACCGGGCAGCGGGCCCCGCCGTCGTCCTCGCCGAAGGGCGCCTGCGCCACGGGAAACCCGAAGAAACCGGCGAAGCCGAGGGTCTGAACGCCCGGCCCCGTGGCCTCGAGCGCGCGGCGGAACACCTCCGACCGCACGTCGATGCAGAAGGCGGCCTGCAGGGCGGGGCGCGCGGCGGCATGTTCCTGCGCGCCGCCTGAGGCGCGGGCGAAACGCGCCGCCAGGTCGCGCCGGGCCGCGGCGTCGAGCGCCGTCTGCAGCGCGCAGTCGACGGCGATGTCGGCCTCCGCCTGCAGGGGCAGCGGGTGCGGATCGGCGAAGACGGTGCGGGCGGCGGCCCATTCCGCGGCCAGGGCCTCGCCCTCCTTGGGGAAGGCCGAGAGCAGCGCCACCTCCCACGCAAGGCGGATCGCGAGCATGTCCAGCGTCAGCGCGCCGTGGCCGCCGTCGCGCGCCGCCTCCCAATCCAGTCGGCGGGCATGGGCGGCCCAGCCGCCGATGCTCATGAGCAGACGGTGGAAATAGGCGGTCAGCCCCGCTTCGGGCACGCCCAGGCGGCGCGCGGCCTCCACCACGGTCTCCTCCGCCGTGCGGGGCAGCGTGGCGACGGCGGCGCGCACGCCGCGCAGCCCGGCGGCGCGGGGCGTGTAGTCGTGGGCGATCTCGGCCCGCCAGGCGACGTAGGGCGCCTCGTCCTCGTCGCCGGCCGCCCAGCCCATCTGACCCGCATCGAAATGGCCCGAGGCCCAGACCGAAACGCGATCGGTGACGAAGCCCGTCCAGTTGCGGCCCGTCACCGTCCAGGCGGCGTCCGAGACGGCCGAGAGCGGCGCCGGCGCCGGGCCGGCCGGCCGCTGCGCCGCGGCGCGCAGGGCGGCGACGCCGTCGGGCAGGCCCGGCGCGCCGGCGAGGGCGGACAGCGCCTCCTCCAGGTCGACGTCGAGGATGCGGCCTTCGGCGAGGGCCCTCGCGTAGTCCTTGCGCGGACGGGTCGCGCGGGCGCCGGCGGCGGCGGTCATGACGCGCGCCGCCGCGTCGAGCCGGGCGTCGGCGAGGCCCATGAAGGGGTTCACGGCGACATAGGTCTGCAGGGGCCAGACCGGGGCCAGACGCTCCGCCGCGGCACGGGCGGCGGACAGGGCGGGGCCGGCGTCGATCGGGGCGAAGTCGTCTTGGGACGGCATCAGGGTCATGGGATTGCTCCTTTGATGCTGGCGGGGCCGATCAGGCGGCGCGCGGGGGCTTCGACGTGGAGGCGTAGGGATCGCCGGCGCCGGCGCCCCGGCGGCGGAGCGGGGCGAAGGTGCGCTCCATCCACGCATCCACGTAAAGTCCATTGGCCACATGCACGCGCAGCGCCCGCGCCCGCGGGTCGGAAGCCGGCAGCAGCGCCCCCGCCTGGGCCAGCGCCGCGACGGCGAAGCTGACCACCGCCAGCGCGATCAGCGCCAGCTTGAGCGGCGTCGCCGGCACGTCCGGCGGCACGGCGCCCGCCATCAGCGCGGCCGCGCCGGCCTGCAGCGCCGCGTAGCCGAAGGCCACCGCGGCGGCGAGCGCAACCGCCTCCTTCAGCGCGGCGCGGTCATCGCCCAGGCCCTGCACGATCAGGTGCCCCAGGCCGATGGCCATGATCGCGCCCAGCGCCATGCTCTGCGGCGCATCGAAGCGCGCCAGGCCGAACGCGACGCCGCCCAGCACGTAGAGCGCCACGGCCGCGACCAGCCCGATGGCCAGATCGCGCGCGGCCGGCGTCGGCGCCTTGCCCAGCGCGCGGCCGGAGGCGGCCGCCTGCGCCGCCTCGCCCGCCGACAGGAACGCGTAGGCCTTGTAGAGCGAGTGCGCCGCGATGTGCAGGACCGCCAGGCTGAAGGCGCCCAGGCCGCATTGCAGCATCATGAATCCCATCTGCGAAATCGTGGACCAGGCCAACGCGCCCTTGGCCGTGGGCTGCGTCAGCATCACCGCGGCGCCGAAGATCGCCGTGAAGCCGCCGACCGCCGCCAACAGGACCAGCGCGCCAGGCGACAGGACCAGAACGTCGGCGAAGCGCACCGCCAGAAAGCCGCCCGCGTTCACCACGCCCGCATGCAGCAGCGCCGAGACCGGCGTGGGGGTGCCCACCACCTCCGGCAGCCAGCCATGGGCCGGGAACTGCGCCGATTTCAGCAGCGCGGCGAGCGCGATGAAGCCCGCGGCGAGGCCGGCGCCGGCCGGGACGTCGCCGGCCTCGCCCGCCGCGCGGGCGGCCTGGGTCAGCGTGGCGATGTCGGCGGTGCCGAAGGCCGCGATCAGGGCGGAGGCGGCGCCCATCAGCGCCAGGTCGCCGATGCGGGCGAAAACGCCCTTCTTGAACGCCGCGGCGAGGGCCCTGGGCCGATCCTCTCGCCAGGTCAGAAGCTGGTGCAGCGCCAGGCTCATGGCGATCCACGAGGCGACGAGCTGGCCCAGATTGCCGGCGGAGACCAGGAGCAGCGCGGCCGCCAGCGTGGCGCACAGACCGCCGAAGAACTCGCCCTGCCGCGCCTCGCCGTCCAGGTAGTTGCGGGAGAACTGCACCACGATGGCGCCGACGAAGGAAATGACCAGAATCATCACCCCGCTGAGCGCGTCGAGGCGGAAGGACAGCCCTATGCCGGCTACGCCCACGAGCGGGCTGGTCGTCGCGCCGAAGACGGCGACCGCGGCGGCGGAGGCAGCCGCAACCCCCAATGCGCCCAAAGAGGCGTAGCGCGCGGCGGCCATGGCGCGCTGCGGTCGGCGTCCGCCATCGCCGCGCGCGGCGGCCACGGCGGCCATCAGGCCGAGGACGGCGATCAGGGGCAGGAAGGCGAAGAGCCCGGTCATGATCATCTCCCAGGTCGGAGCGCGCGCAGGGGCGCTGGGTCAGCGGGGGACGTAGCGGGCCGGCGGCCTTTGGTGTAATTCAATGTTTCGAACGGAACGTTCTCTTTTTGCGAACAGGGCGGCGATGGCGACGCTTAACTACAACCATCTGCGCTACTTCTGGGCGGTGGCGCGCGAAGGCGGGCTGATCCGGGCGGCGGAGCGGCTGAACGTCAGCCAGTCGGCCCTGTCGCTGCAGATCCGAAAGCTGGAGGCGCGGCTGGGCCATGACCTGTTCGAGCGTCGCGGTCGACGGCTGGAGCTGACGGAGGCGGGCCGCATCGCGTTCGAGCATGCCGAGGCGATCTTTTCGGCGGGGCGGGAGCTGCAGGACCGGTTGGCCGCGCGCGAGCCGGGGCGGCGGCAGGTGCTGCGGGTGGGCGCGCTGGCGACGCTCTCGCGCAACTTTCAGCTGCGCTTCCTGCGCCCGGTTCTGGGGCGCGAGGACGTGGAGGTCGTGCTGCGGTCGGGCGCCCTGCGCGACCTGCTGGCGGCGCTGGAAGCGCACCGGCTCGACGTGGCGTTGGTCAATGCCGCGCCGCCGCGGGACGCTGCGACGCTGTGGACGTCGCATGCGCTCGGCGAGCAGCCGGTCAGCCTGATCGCCGCGCCCGGCCGTTTGCGCGACGGGGAAGCGCCCGAGGCGCTCGCCGCGCGCGAGGCTCTGGTGCTGCCGACGCCGGAAAGCGCCATCCGCGCCGGCTTCGACGCGTGGGCCGATCGGGCGGGCCTCGCCCCGCGGATCGCGGCCGAGGCGGACGACATGGCCATGCTGCGCCTTTTGGCGCGGGCCGACGCGGGCGTGACGCTGGCCCCGCCCATCGTGGTGCGCGACGAGCTCGCCTCGGGCCGGCTGCGCGAGGCTCATCGCTTCGACGGACTGGTGGAACCGTTCCACGCCATCGTGCCGACCCGGCGGTTCCCCAACGCCCTTCTGCGCGAACTGCTGGACGCCGCCGCGTTGTGGGACGGCGTCGACGAGGGGCCCGCGGCCTGACCGGTTCGCCGCGGCTCGTGGCGCCGTCGCCGGCCTTCAGAGGTCGAAGTCGCGCGGCCGCAGGTCGTCCGGCTCCAGCCCCAGCAGCTTGATCTGATCGCCGAGATCGCCGTAGCGGACCAGAACGAAGCCTGCCCGGTCGAGCACGTCGAGATCCTCGAACCTGGAGGCGCCGTGGCCGATCTCGATCGAGTCCTTGCCCGGCGTGAAATCGGTGATCACGTCGCGCCCGTCGCCCTGCTTGAACTTGAAGACGTCCTTGCCGGCGCCCCCCGTCAACCGGTCGGCGCCGCGGCCGCCGATGAGAACGTCGGCGGCGCCGCCGCCGTCGAGCCCGTCGCGGTCGGCGCCGCCATTGAGGATGTCGCGGCCCTTCTGGCCATAGAGCGCGTCGCGGCCGGCGCCGCCCTGAACCCTGTCGGCGCCGCGGCCCGCCTCGATGACGTCGCGGCCGCCGCCGCCGATCAGTCCGTCCCCGCCGGCCCCGCCGACGAGCAGGTCGTCGTCCGCGCCGCCGTCGAGCGTGTCGGCGCCCTCGCCGCCCGCGAGCGTGTCGTCGCCCTCGCCGCCGCGCAGGTCGTCGTCGCCCTGGCCGCCCTCCAGATCGTCGTCGCCCTCCGCGCCGATCAGCGTGTTGGCGCCGGTGTCGCCGACCAGCTTGTCCGACGTCCGGCTGCCGGTCACCGTCTCTTCCGAGGCGCCGACGATCTGCACGTTCACGCGGGCGCCGCGCGTCGCCTGGCCGTCGGACATCAGGTAGTTGAAGAAGATCTCGGCCGTCTCGCCTTCGTCCAGCGCCTCGAACGCGCCGTCAGGGTCGTATCGCGTCACGCCGTCCTCGCCGACGCGGACCAGGCCGCCTTGCGGGATCGGGATCACCGCGCCTGCGACGACCGTCTGCCCCGCGATGGAGACCAGGACCGCAGGGTCGCCGGCATCCACGTCGCCGTCGTTCAGCAGCGGGCCGCCCAGCGCGAAGGGCGCGTCCTCGCCGCCCGAAACGAAATCGTCCAGCGGGGTCGGCGCATCGTTGGCGCCGATCACGTCGATGGCGAAGACGGCCTGGGCGGAGGCGCCGTGCCGGTCGGTGGCGCGCACGGTCACGTCCGCCCGCTCCGTCTGTCCGGCGCGCAGCGTCTGGGCCGCGGCGGAGGGGGCGAAGACCAGCTCGGCGCCTGCGATCGACGCGTCCAGCAAAGGCGATGCGGTCACGATTTCGTAGGTCAGCGAGGCGCCGTCGTCGTCGCCGTCCCCGTCGTCGCCGGCGACCGCGAGGTCGACGACGCCCGCGACCTCCGCATCTTCGGCGATCTGCACGACGTCGCCCTGGGTCAACGTCGGGGCCTCGTTGACGCCGACGATCTCGATGCGCACGAGGCCCGCAGGGGCGCCGGTCTGCGGCTCGGCGGAGGCGGCGCCGCGGCTGTCGACGGCCGCGAAGCGAACCTCTTCGATCCGGGTTTCGCCCAGCGACAGGGCCTCGGCGGTCGCCGTCGGGTCGAACTCGAAGGTCGCGCGCCCGGTTTTCGTCACGGCGATGCCGGGATCGCCGACGACGACATAGTCGAGCGTCGCGCCGTCGTCCTCGGCGTCGGGGTCGGCGCCGAGCGCGGAGACCTCCGCCTCGACCGGAGCCGTGGCGACGGTCGTGACGGTCAGCTCGCCTTGCGTGGTCGGGGCCTGGTTGGCGCCGACGACGGTGATCGCCACGGTCGCGGACGCCATGCCGTCGGCATCGGCGACGGCGAAGCTCACGACCTCGCTCTCGCCCTGATTGAGGGCGGCGAGGACGTCTCCCGCGCCCTCGAAGCTCCATTCGCCGGAGTCGGCCAGCTGGAACGTGCCGCGCGCGTCCTCGATCGTCGTCGGCGCGAAGTTCGGACCCGGCGCGGAGCCGTCGCCGGCCTCGACCGCCACGAGGCCCGAAGCGATCGGCGAGGCGTCGGTGGTCAGCGCGGCGAGGTCGCCGACGATTTCGGGGGCGTCCCGGCGCAGGACGTCGGCGTCCGAGAAGGCGTCGAGGGACACGCCTTCGAGCCGGACCTCGATGCCGTCGACGGTCAGCTCAACCGCCTCCGATGCGGGGTCGGAGGGGGAGGCGACGGACCGCGCCGAGGCGACGGCCGCCTCCGCCAGGGCGAAGTCGAAAGCGAAGAGGTCGAGCGTATCCACGCCCACGGCGAAGTCGCGGATGGTGACGGACTGCGCGCCGGGCAGCACGCGGAAGACGTCGGCGAAGGCGTCGCCGTCGCCGGGAACGACGTCGCCCGTGAGGGTGGCCGAGGCGCCCGTCTCGACGATCAGAACGTCCTTTCCGCCGCCGCCGGCGAGCGAGTCGGCGCCGCCGTTGCCGGAGCGGAGCGTCTCGTCGAAGGCGGAGCCGAGGATCGTGGTGTCGCCGGCGCCGCCGACATAAACGATGGCGTCGGTCTCGTCGCCGAAGGTCTGCAGCTCGAACGTCGGCGACGCGGTCAGCGGATCGCCCCCGGCTTCGTTGACCGCGGAAAAGTCGATCACGAGGCGGTCGGTCGCCCCGTCTCGACCGACCAGCGTGAGCGGCGTCGAGGTTGCGAAGGGGTCGAGCGCGTCGACCCGCGCTTCGGCGTCCACGTCTCCCGCGAACGCCCAGATCTCGAACCCGCTCAGGGCCGCGCCGCGCAGGTCGATGAGCGCGAGCGTCTCTCCGTCCTGCTCGAAGGTCTCGGAGGCGGCGCTGTCGAAGAGCAGGCGATCCACGCCGCCGAACGCGTCCGATCCGCCGTCGAGCGTGGAGGCGGCGCGCGACAGGTCGAGCCGGCCGGCCACGGTGACGACGTCCGAACCGGCGCCGGCGAAGACGTCGCCCGCGTCGAAGCCGACGTCCACGACGTCGTCGCCGCCGCCCGCATCGATGCGGGCGTCGAGTCCCAGCCGCTCGACCACGTTCGCCTCGTCGCCGAATTCGATGGCGACGAGGTGCTTTCCGTCGGTGTCGAAACCCTCGAACGTCGGCAGATCCTCGACGCCGAAGGACGTGCCGAGATCCGCGCCCGCAGCATCGAGAATGACGCTCTGCCGCACGCCGGCGTCGCCGGCGCCGCCGATCACGGTCAGGCCGCGGGCCTGATCGACGGAGAGCGTGACCTGCGCGACGTCGGCGCCGCCGGCTTCCTCGGCGAAGCGCAGCCGTTCGATGCCCTGCAGCTGATCGTCGCGCAGATCGACCTGAGCCCCGTCGATCACGACGATCTCGTCCTCATCGCCGCCGCCGTCGTACTTTTCTCCGGCCGCGTCGTCGCCGGCTCGGATGATGAAGACGTCGTCGCCGTTGCGGCCGAACATGGTGTCGACCCCCGCGCCGCCCTCCAGAGTGTCGTCGCCGGAGCCGTCGTCGAGCTGATCGTCGCCGCCCAGATCGCCGTCGTCGCCGATGAGATCGTCGCCGCCGGCCCCGATGAAATGGGCGCCGACATCCGTGCGGTTCACGAAGATCTCGTCGAGCTCCGTGCCGACGACGGGCGCGGCGGCCGGGCCGACGACCTCGTAGACCTTGGTGTAGTCGAGGCGGCGCCCGGAGAGGCCCGAACCGTCCGGATCGCCGGCGGTGGCGGAGTCCACGTAAACCACGGCCATGGACCCGTCGCCGAGGGGGGCGAACGCGACGTCGGTTTCGTCGGCCGCGCGGCGAGAGATGGCGACCTCGTCGCCCGCGGCGGCTACCGATGCGGCGCCGTCCGCGCCCCCCGCCTCGAAGAAGCGGCCCTTGAGGTCGGCATCGCCTGGGGCGAACCGGAACTCCCACCCCACGAAGAAGCCGTCGCCCTCCAACGCCGTGACGGCCGGATCGACGTTGGATTTGCCGTTGGGATCCGGCGCGTTGGCCTGCACGGGCGCCGACGCGGAAAGTCCGTCGGCGGTTCCCGAGGCGACCTTGACGACGGCGGCGTCCGGGCCGCCGTCGTCGTCGTAGGCGACGGCCCACATCCCATTGTTCAGCGCCGCGAGGTCGAGCGCGCCGGCATCGGCGTCGTCGACGACCAAGGGCCCGTCGGGGCGTCGCGGCTGAAGGACGCCGCCGGCGTCGAGTTCCGGCTCGTAGACGCCGACGCTCAGCTGGCCGCCGACGGTTTCGACCTGCGCGACGGCGTAGCCGCCGTCGGCGAGGGCGGCGACCTCGATCTCCGACACGGAACGGTCCGTCGCGGGCGCGGCGGTCGGGACGGTCTGATAGGGGCCGTCCGCGCCCAGATGCACCTGCCCGTCCTTGTCGAACCGCCCGAAGACGCCGGAGCCGTCCGGCAAGGCGGCGACCACGACGAAGCCGCCGCCGGGCGACGGCGCGACGTCGTAATCCACGACGGGGCCGGTGAAGAGGTCCCGCTCCTCGGTCAACGGCAGTCCGGTTTCGGAAACGATGCGCCCGCGCGTGCCGGCCTCGCCCGGCGTATCGTCGCGCCAAGCGACCAGGTAGCGCCCTTCCGCGATCTCGATGATCTTCGGATCCGCGAGCGCGTCGCCGAAGATGGCGCTGGTCAGTTCCGACCCGGTTTCGAGCGTCGCGAGGTCCGCATCGCGCGATTCCCAGCGGATCCGGTCGGTCGCCTGATCCTCCGCATGGACCAGCGCGAAGCCTCCGCCGGGCAGCGTGACCAGGGCGGGCGCCGTCTGATCCCCCGATCCGGTGAAATTGGCGCGCTGTTCGGTTCCCAGCGTGGTGGCGTACGAGATCTCGACGGTCATGTTCTTCCC